>JAJQAS010000013.1:0-11617 GCA_021203685.1 Clostridiales bacterium
ATCGCCCCCCCCATCTCCGCGCCGGATTACCGGGGGGAGCACCCCAGCGGGGACATTCTCACCGTGGGCAAGCTGATGGCCCAGAAAAACCCCCCCATGCTGATCCGGGCCTTTGCCGCAATCGCGGCGCGGCACCCGGACACCCGGGTACACATCTTTGGGGAAGGCGCTCAGCGGGAGGAGCTGCAAACGCTCATCAACGGGCTGGGCCTGCACGGGCGGGTGTTGCTGGAGGGCAGCAGCGACCAAATCTTTGCCCAAATGCGGGAGCACCGCTATTTTGTCATGACCTCCGACTACGAGGGGCTTTCCAACGCACTGCTGGAGGCCATGCTCTCCGGCATGACCTGCGTCTCCACGGCGTGGAACGGCATCGAGGACTTCGCCCAGGACGGCAAAGCCCTCTGGCTGGTGCCGGTGGGGGATGTGGACGCCCTGGCGGCGCTGCTGGATGAGGTGCTGTCCGGCCAGCGGCCCGACCTGCGCCCGGCGGGTTTCGCGGCGGCGGAACGCTACCGGGCGGAAAACGTGCTGGAGCAGTGGTTCCAGGCGGTGGAACAAATGATAAAATAAGGGGGTGAGCCTGTGCAGGTGAGAGAATCGTTGCTTACTGCCTCCCATCTCCTGCCGGACGGGGTCTACCTGCGGCTGCGGTACCTCCAGCGGATGCACCGGGTTTTGCATCTTCGGCACCCCCGGCGGTTCACTGAAAAGCTCCAATGGCTGAAACTCCACGACCATGACCTCCTTTACCCCACGCTGGTGGACAAGCGCGCGGTGAAAGAGTACGTGACGGAGCGCATCGGGGCGCAATACGTGCTCCCCACCCTGGGGGTCTGGGACCGGTTCGAGGACATCGACTTTGACGCGCTGCCGGAGCGGTTCGTGCTGAAATGCACCCACGACAGCGGCGGCGCTGTCCTCTGCCCGGGCAGGGCGGCCTTTGACCGGGACGCGGCGGAGCGGAAGCTCCGCCGCCATATGAATCGCAATTACTACTGGCATGGCCGGGAATGGCCCTACCGGGCGGTGCAGCCCCGCATATTGGCGGAGCCATACCTTTCCGGCCCGGACGGGGCGGAACCGGTGGATTACAAGCTCTGGTGTTTCCATGGCAAGCCGGAGCTGACACTGGTTTGCAGCGGGCGGTTTTCCCCCCAGGGGCTGCGGGAGGACTTCTACGACATGGCGTGGAACCGCCTGCCGCTGGCCCGGCCCAACCACCCCAACAGCGAACAGTCTTTGCCCCCGCCCCGGCACTACGGCCTGATGCAGCGGCTGGCGGCGGAGCTGGCCGGGGCGTTCCCCTTCGTGCGGGTGGATTTTTACGAGGTCGATGGGCGGGTGTACTTTGGCGAGTTCACCTTTTACCCCGCCTCCGGGCTGACGGGGTTCGTGCCGGAGGCGGGGGACGACCGACTGGGCCAGCTCCTGCGTCTGCCGGAGCCATACGCAGAGAGAGGCAAACAATGAAAACAGCAGCCATTCTCATTCAAAAGTTATATGGCGGCGGCGCGGAGCGGACGGCGGCCAACCTGTCCCTTTCCCTGTGCGACAGGTACCAGGTGCATCTGGTGGTGTTCGACGGGCGGAACATCAGCTACCCCTACGCCGGGACGCTCCACGACCTGAAGCTGCCCCCCGCAAAGGGGCGGCTGGGCAAGATGGTCACCCTTTTGCGGCGCGCCCGCGCCGTCCGGCGGCTCAAACGGGAGTGCGCCGTTGACGCCGCCATCAGCCTGATGGCCGGGGCCAACCTGGTCAACGTCCTCAGCGGAGGGCCGGGAACCATCGTCACCTCCGTCCGGGTGCAGATGTCCAAATCCCGCTTCACCTCGCCGCAGAAAAAGCGGTTCACCCTGGCGCTGACCCGCTTTATCGCCCGCCGGTCCGACGCCGTCGCGGCCCTGTCCGAAGGGGTGCGGCGGGATTTGATTGACGAGTTCGGCCTGCCGGAGGACAAAGTTGTCACCATCTACAACCCCTGTGACGGCGCGCTGCTCCGGGAAAAAGCGCAGCTCCACGGGGCGGACGCCGCCTCCATGCCGCCCCTCAGCGTGACGGCCATGGGCCGCATGACCCGGCAGAAGGGCCATTGGCACCTGCTCCGGGCCTTTGCCCAGGTGGTGCGGGAGGTTCCGGAAGCGCAGCTGTACCTGCTGGGGGACGGCCCCCTGCGGGAGGAGCTGCTCCGGCTGACCCGCGCCCTGGGGCTGGAGGGTCACGTGACCTTCCTGGGCTACCGGGAGGCTCCCCACGCCTATGTGCAAAACAGCCGGGTCTTCGTGCTGCCCTCCCTGTTCGAGGGATTAGGCAACGTGCTGCTGGAGGCCATGGCCTGCGGCACGCCGGTGGTCGCCGCCGACTGCCGCTCCGGCCCCCGGGAAATTCTCGCCCCGGGCACAGCGGTCCGGGAGCGGCTGCCGCAGCTCGAGCGGGGGGAGTACGGTCTCCTGACCTCGGTGGGCGGGGGCGATTTTTGCGGCGCGGAAGCCCCCCTGGCGGCGGACGAGGCCCAGCTGGCGGAGGCCATCTGTCTCCTCCTGACGGACGACCAGCTGAACCGCCATTACCGGGAGATGGCCCTCCGGCGGAGCGCGGATTTCGCGCCGGAGGTCATTGCCGCCCAGTGGGCGGCGCTGCTGGAGGCCCTCCCGGGGCGGGAGGGGTGAGCGATGGTGCAAACACCGCTGTTTCTGTTGGCTGTTTTGTACGCCGTCGCCGGGAGCTGTTACCTGGCGGGGACACTCCGGGAGATTTTGGACATCAACGACCTTCCGCTCATCTGCTGCGTCCGGCTGATGTACGCCTTTGTCTATGGGTTCCTGCCGTGTTTGATCTTCTGGAAGGAGGCCAGCGGCGAGCGGAACCTGGCCTGGTATGATTACAGCGCCGACGGGCTGTTTCACCTCTATTTTCTGTTTTTCTTCTCCGTGCTGGCCTATCCGCTGCTGCTGCTGTTTTACCGGGCCGTCCACAGGGACGGTCTGGCCCGGGAGGACGCCCACCGCGCCGTCCGGGAGGCCGATCTGCGCTGCCGGGAGGACCGCCATGTGCTGCTGTGCGGAGCCGTCACCCTGGCCGTTGGCCTGGTGAGCCTGTTGCTGTGGACCCGGGCCTATGGCTCGGTCTATCAGTTCATCCTCAACGCCAGTGCCATCCGCTCCGGCAAGGGCTCCGTTTCCAATCCCTTCGCCTTCATGAAGTACCTGGCAAAGGCGGTGGAAATCGCCGCCTTTGCGTTGCTGGCGGCGTTTCTGGTCAACCGGCCCAGGGGCTGGGACCGCGTTCTCCACCTGGCGCTGCTGGCGCTGGCCGGGTGGGCGGCGGTGCTGTATCTGCTGGCCTCGGACGGGCGAACGGTCATCGCCATGTCGGCGCTCGCCGTCATCGTCCTGCTGCTGCGGCACCGGCGGGGAGAGCAAATCGGCGGATATCTGACGGCAGCCGCCCTGGCGGCGGCGGCGGCTCTGGTGCTGACCATGTCCGCCGACGCCTTCACCCGGTACTTCCGCACCGGGGTCTGGGCGGCCCGGGGGACCGGCATCCTGGACGCCATTGTGGATGAATTTCAGTTCGTCTATTCCGCCCAGGGCTACGCCATCCAGGCCGCGCTGTCCGGCTCGCTGGAGCTGAAATTCCTGGACGACCTGCTGATCGCGGTGACCCGCTGGATCCCCAGCCGGTTCCTGCCCATCTCGCTGCCCGACACCGTCTGGGCCTACAACACGGCCAACATTTACGGCAGCTCCGCCAGCGGCACCTCGCCCACGGACCTGCTCTCCACCGGCATCTACTACTTCGGCCTGGCGGGGGTGGTGATTTGGCCGGCGGTCTTTGGCGCCGCCGTCGGACTGATGCAAAACCTGCTGGACCGGGACCGCTCCTACCGGGTCAGTCCCTACTACGCCCTGTTGGTGGGGGCCTGCATCCACGCGGTCAGCCACAACCAGCTCAGCTCCTTTGTGCTGGCGCTGTTTCCGGCGTTTCTGTATTACCTCGTCAGCCGGTGCGTGGCGTGGCTGCGCCGGGAGGACCCGTGACCCATTGGTTCAGGAGGGGCTATGCGCAAGAAAAAACTCATCAAAAACACCCTTGCCGCCATCGTCAACCAGCTGGTCACGCTGGTCTGCGGGCTGATTTTGCCCCGGCTCATCATCGCCCACTACGGCTCCGCCACCAACGGGCTGCTGGCCTCCATCACTCAGTTCCTGGCCTTTTTCTCCATGATGGAGATGGGCGTGGGGGCGGTGGTGCGGGCCTCTCTGTACAAGCCCCTGGCCCAGAACGACCAGGACGCGGTCAGCCGGATTCTAATCTCCTCCCGGCGGTTTTTCAACAAAATCGGCCTGATCCTCTGCCTGTACACGGCGGCGCTGATGGTCTATTTCCCTCTGGCGGTGGACAGCCGCCTGGGCTTCTGGTCCACGGCTCTGTTGGTGGGTGCGGTGGCGTTCAGCTCCATCTGCAACTATCTGTTTGGCATCGTCTACGCCCAGCTGCTCAACGCCGACCAGAAGTCCTACGTTCAGCTCAGTGCCTCCATCCTCACCACTGTGCTGAACACGGCGTTCAGCGTTCTGCTGATTTCGCTGGATGCCTCCATCGTGACGGTGAAGGTGGCGGCGGCCTTCGTGCTGCTGCTGCGGCCGCTGCTGTTGCGGTGGTATGTGGGGCGGCACTACCAGCTCAACTTCAAACTGGAGCTGCACGGGGAACCGCTGAAACAGAAGTGGAACGGGCTGGCCCAGCACATCGCCAACTACGTCCTCAAACACGCCGACACCGTCATCCTGACTCTGTTCTCTACCCTGGAAAACGTTTCTGTTTACTACGTTTACCATCTCGTGACAAATGGCCTCCGGCAGCTGGTGGAGATCATGACCACCGGTATGTCGGCGCTGCTGGGCAACCTCTACGCCCGGCAGGAGACGGACAAGCTGGACAGGGCCTTCTCTGCCTTCGAGTGGGCCATGCACACCTTTGTCACGCTAATCTACGCCATCGCCGGGGTGCTGATTTTGCCCTTCGTGCAGGTCTACACTCTGGGAGTCACCGACGCGGACTATCTCGTCCCGGCGTTCGCGGCGCTGCTGGTGCTGGCCAACGGCGCCTACTGCCTGCGGATGCCCTACAGCATGATGATCAACGCCGCGGGGCATTTCAAAGAGACTCAGGTCAGCGCCATGCTGGAGGCCGCCATTAACGTGGTTCTCTCGGTGCTGCTGGTGCGGCGGTACGGGCTGGTGGGGGTGGCCGTTGGCGCCTTGGCCGCCATGTGCTACCGGACGGTGTATCTGGCCTGGTACCTGCGGAAGCATATCCTGCACCGGCCCTTCCGGCTCTTTCTGGGCCATTTGGCAGTGGACACGGCCGTTGCCGGACTGACCGTGGCGGCCACCAGCTGGGTCCGGCTGTCCGCCGCCACCTGGGCGGGGTGGCTGCTCTGCGCGGTGCAGGTGGGGCTGATTGCCGCGGCGATTTCCGGCGGGCTGAACCTGCTCTGTTACCGGCGGCTGATTTTGGACAGCTTTGCGCTGCTCGTCAGGAGGTGGAACTGACCATGCCCACATTCAAAAAGCTGCTGAGCATCGCGGAGCGCCGGGGGTACTTCCGCTGGGTGCCCACGAGGCTGTTCCTGCGGTACAAGTACCGGCGGGTGACGGGAAAGCGGCTGCATCTGTCCCACCCGAAGACCTTCAACGAGAAGCTGCAAGCCCTCAAACTCCTGTACGCCCAATCCCCCGACCTGCCCCGCTACACCCAGATGGCGGACAAACTGCGGGCCAAGGAGCTGGTGGCGGAACAGGCCGGAGCGGAGTATGTCATCCCCACGCTGGGGGTCTGGGAGCGATTCGATGACATCCCCTTCGACGAGCTGCCCCGGCAGTTCGTCCTCAAGACCAACCACGACTCCGGCGGCGTGGTACTCTGTCCCGACAAAGCCGCCTTTGACCGGCAGAAGGCGAAAAAAAGCTGGAAAAGAACCTGAAACGCAATTACTACTGGTATGGCCGGGAGCCTCAGTACCGGGACATCGTCCCCAGGCTTTTTGCTGAGCCGTATCTGGAGGACGAGTCCGGCTGCGGGCTGAAGGACTACAAGGTGTTTTGCTTTCACGGCCAGCCCCGGCTCATCCAGGTGGACTTCCACCGCTTCGCCGACCACCGGCGCAACCTGTACACCCCCGCCTGGCAGCCCATCGAGGGGGAGATGAACTACAAAAGCGACCCCTCGCAAAAGCTGTCCCCGCCGGCCAGGCTGGAGGAAATGCTGCGTCTGTCCCGCACCCTGTCGGCGGGCATCCCCTTCCTCCGGGTGGACTTCTATTGCCCGGCGGGTCGGCTCTATTTTGGCGAGTTCACTTTTTTCCACGGCTCCGGGACGGTGCGGTTCCGCCCCGCGTCGCTGGACCGGGAGCTGGGGCAGCTGCTCCATCTGGAAGCCCCTTGAAACGCGCAAAGGGGCAATATTCCGCTTTTTTCGCTGGAGAATTGGGCAATTTTCCTGTAATAATTGGGTTGTGTGGCGCAGTTATGCGTGAAAATGCACAATTGGTGAGCGAAAATGCACTTCGGGGGAGGTGAAAATGCACTATAATAGAATAAACGTGGCAGTTTTCGAAAACTCCAGTCAAACGGGGTCTTCGAGACAGCATTCCATCCCATCACCACAAAAAGGAGGAAACACATGAAGCAAAAGGCAAAATCACTGCTGGCTCTGATCCTGGCGTTGTCTCTGTGCCTGAGCATGGTCTGTGTACCGGCGTACGCAAGCGATACGGATAACATCGCTGTGGACGAAGGCGCGACCGTGATTATGGCAGAGGAAACGGCAGACGACGCCGGCGAGGCGGAGGAAGCCGAAGCCGACACTCCTGCGGTCGAGGCCGAAGCCGAAACGCCTGTGGAGGAGGCTGCGGAGGAGTTGGAGGTCGACGCATCCGCAGACGAGGCCGAGGAAGAACCCGAAGCTGACACACCTGCGGACGAGGCCGATGACCTCGTCGCCGCCGCGGAAGGCGAGGACGAAGAAGCGGCCGACGACACCTCTGGCAGCGCCACCGCCCTGACCAGCGAGGGCGGCGCCCTGTCCTCCGGCAGCTACATCCTGGAAGCGGATGTGGTGCTGGAAACCAGCCTAACCATCGCGGAGGGCGAAACGGTCACCCTTGACCTGAACGGCTACACCCTGACCGGCACCGGCGCAGCCAGCGTCATCACCGTCAGCGGTACCTTCATGCTGACCGACACCAGCACGGCGGGGAGCGGCGTCGTCACCGGCGGCTCCTACACCGATGGCGGCGGCGTGTATGTGACCAGCGGCGCGTCCTTCACCATGGACGGCGGCGCGATCTCCGGCAACTCTGCCACATCAGCTGGCGGCGGCGTGTATCTGGAGGACAGCGCCAGCTTCACCATGAATGATGGCGAAATCTCCAACAACTACACGGTCGAAAATTCCTCTGGCGGCGGCGTGTGTCTGTACACCAACGCCACCTTCGTTATGAACGGTGGCAAGATCACCAACAACACCTGCAATTATACCGCCATTCGATCCGGCAGCGGCGGCGGCGGCGTGTATCTGTACAGCGGCTGTACCTTTATCATGAATGATGGTGAGATCTCCAACAACGTGTGCAGCGGCGGCAGCACCTGCAACTACGGCGGCGGCGTCTTCCTGAACGGCAACACCACCTTCACCATGTACGGCGGTAAAATCACCGGCAACAGCACCGATGCCAACTACGGCGGCGGCATTGGCGGATACTTCGGTACCACCTCTACGGCCACCGTCAACAGTTATGGCGGGGAGATTTCCGGCAACTCCTCCGGCAAGTACGGCGGCGGCATTGGTGTGGCAGCCAGCAAGGTCACCCTCAATATCTCCGGCGGCACCATTTCCGGCAACACCGCCGGTACCTCCGGCGGCGGTATCTATTTGTACTCCAGTGCAAATAATATCGTGAACCTGTCCGGCGGCGCCATCACCGGCAACAGCGCCGGTACCTATGGCGGCGGCATCTTCATGAATGGCAACAACACCGTGACCGTGTCCGGTGATCCTGTGGTCACTGGCAACACGGTGGGCGAGGCGGAGAACAATGTCTACCTGAAAACCGCCACGCTATACCTCACTCTGGGGGAACTGACCGAGGGTGCGTCCATCGGCGTGACTACATTGAAGGCTCCCACCGATAGCACTACAGTGCAGTTCACCACGGCGGAGACGGAAACCACCTACTATGCCTCCTCTGCGGGGTACTTCTCCTCTGACGCGGGCTACTACGTGGCCGCTGACGCGGAGAACGGCTGTCTGGTGCTGACCACCGAGGCTCCCGAAGAACCTGAGCCTGCTGTGGATTACGTAGCGAAGAACGTCACCACCAGCACCTCTTACGAGACCCTCCAGGCGGCCATCGACGAGGCCGACTCCGGCGACGAGATCGCCCTGCTGACCGACCTGACCGAGGACGTGACTGTGGCCTCGGGCGACGTTATCACCCTCGACCTGGCGGGCTGCACCCTGACCGGCACCGGCACTTCCAGCGTCATCACTGTCAGCGGCACCCTGACCCTGGAGGACAGCAGCGAGGACGGCACCGGTAAAGTCACCGGCGGCTCGGCTACCTATGGCGGCGGCGTGTACGTGAACGGTGCCACCTTCACCATGGAAAGCGGCACAATTACCGGCAATACTGCCACCACCTGCGGCGGCGGCGTTTGTGTCTATGGCAAGTCCACCTTCACCATGAATGGTGGCACCATCACCAACAACACCGCCAGTAACGCCAGTGGTTCCTCCGGAAAGGGTGGCGGCGTCGCCCTCAGACCCGAAAAAACCACCAAGACGTATGGCGCAACCTTCACCATGAACGGCGGCACGATCTCTGACAACACTTCTGCTTACTATGGCGGCGGTGTCAGCGGCTACTATGGCTACACCACCATGACCATCAACGGCGGCAAGATCACCGGCAACTCCGCCAAATATGGCGGCGGTATCGAGGTCAATGCCGGAAGTGCCAGTTCCTCCCATTCTTCTCTTACCATTACAGGTGGTGAAATTTCCGGCAATACGGCCACCAACGGGAATGGCGGCGGCATCTACTGTACCGCTTCCTATGCGACCCTGAGCATTGAAGGCGGCACCATCACCGGCAACACTGCCAGTGGCAACGGCGGCGGTGTGAGTGCGGAAACCTCGTCTGACCTCACTATGAGCGGCGGCACCATCTCCAACAATACTGCTGACAACAGCGGCGGCGGTGTCTATGTGACGAATGGTTCCACCTTCACCATGAGTGACGGTACCATTTCCGACAATACGGCTTCCAGTGCCAGCTATTATGGCGGCGGCGGTGTGCTGCTCTATGCAAGCGGGACAAGCTATCCTACCTTCACCATGACCGGCGGTACTATCACCGGCAACACCTCCGGCTGTTACGGCGGCGGTATTTCCTCCTTCTATGGGTTGAATGCCATTACCATCACCGGCGGCAACGTGGCCAACAACTCGGCAGATATGGCTGGCGACGACCTTTACGCCAATGCCAGCAGTTCCAAGTATGCGACGCTGACCCTGAGCATCAGCCCCACAGGCACCCTTGCCTGCGGTCACGACATCGACGGCTGGTATGAAGACGCTGCGGACGCCCGTTGGTCGGAGACCAACGCCGTGGCGGTGGATACGTCGGAAGCGCTGACTTCCGCCTCTGCGGCCATCGCCCTGAAAGCGGCCCACGGCGCAACGGAGCCTGACGTGGACTACGTGGCCCAGAACGTCACCACCAGCACCTCCTACGAGACCCTCCAGGCGGCCATCGACGCGGCCAGCTCCGGTGACGAAATCACCCTGCTGATGGACCTGACCGAGGACGTGACCGTCGCCTCCGACGACGTCATCACCCTCGACTTGGCGGGCTACACCCTGACCGGTTCCGGGACTTCCAGCGTCATCACCGTCAGCGGCAGCCTGACCCTGAAGGACAGCAGCGAGGACGGCACCGGTAAAGTCACCGGCGGCTCGGCTACCTATGGCGGCGGCGTCTATGTGTCCGAAGGCGCAGCTTTCACCCTGAGCAGCGGCGCCATCTCCGGCAACACTGCCAGCTTTGGCGGCGGCGGCGTGTACGTGGCTGGGAATGCCTCCTTCACCATGGACGGCGGCACGATTTCCGGCAACGAGGCCACCGGTTATTACGGCGGCGGCGGCGTCCTGCTCTGGACATCCTCGACCACCACTTCTGCCACATTCACCATGAACGGCGGCACCATATCTGCCACCACCGCTGCCCACGGCCGCGGCGGGGGCGGCTCCGTCTATGGGTCGTCCACCATCACCATCAACCGCGGCACCATTTCCAACAATACAGCAGCTGCCAGCAGCGGCACCGGCTACGGCGGCGGCGTTTACCTGGCCAATTATGGGACGCTGAATCTGACCGCCGGTACCATTTCCGGCAACTCCACGAAGTTCGGCGGCGGCATCTATATTGCCGGTGTAAACTGCACCCTGAACCTGTCGGGCGGTTCCGTGACCGGCAACAACGCGACCTCTAAGGGCGGCGGCATCTATGTGTACACCAACTCCAGCAACGCCCCCACCACCAACGTTTCCGGTGGCCTGGTCGTCACCGGCAACACGGCGGGCGCGGATGAAGATACCACTGTCAACAACCTCTATTTGACCAGCTCCAACGCATACATCACCCTGGGCGAGCTGACCGAGGGCGCGTCCATCGGTGTGACCACCTCTACTGAGCCCACCGATGACGCGGCGGTGCAGTTCACCACCACGGAGACCGATACCACCTATTACATCACCTCTGCGGGGTACTTCACCTCCGATGCGGGATATGAGGTGCAGGTCAACGACGCCGGGTATCTGGAACTGGCTACCGTGACCTATGTGGCGGAGAACGTCACCACCACCACCTACTACACCACCCTCCAGGACGCCATTGACGCGGCCAGCGACGGCGACGAGCTGACCATCCTGATGGATCTGGAAGAAAACGTGTCCATTGAGAGCAAGTCCCTCACCCTGGATCTGGCGGGCTACACCCTGACCACCAGCACCGGCAGCACCTCCACCGTCACCGTGGGCGGCACAAGCGCTGACGCGGCTGCTTCCCTGACCTTGAAGGACAGCAGCGAGGAAGGCACCGGCACCCTGGCCGGAACCGGCTCCAGCTGCTCCTATGGCGTCCTGCGCATCAACACCACCTCCACCGTGGTCATGGAGAGCGGCACCATCACCGGTGGCCTGAGCATGAGCATGGGCGGCGGCGTATACGTAGGAAAGAGCGCTTCCTTCACCATGAACGGCGGCGCCATCACCGGCAACCGGGGCAATATGGGCGGCGGCGTGTATGTCTACACCGACGGCGAGTTCATCCTGAACGACGGCTCCATCACCGGCAACAGCACGTACTATACCACTACCGGCACCAGAGGCGGCGGCGGCGTGTACCTGGCCGACAGCTCCATCTTCACCATGAACGGCGGCAGCATCACCGACAACACCAACGAAAAGTAAGCAGGCGGCGTATTGTACGTCAACGACCACACACTCTAAAAAAAGCAACGCGGGAACAGCACCGGCAACACCGGCG
>JAJQAS010000013.1:11627-12527 GCA_021203685.1 Clostridiales bacterium
CTGGGGAGGGGGGGTCGTCTACCTTGTGTTCGCCCAATTCTTGATGTCAGACTTCATCATCACCGTCTGCACCATCTCCTGCAACACCAGCACCTGCTTCGGCGGCGGCGTGTACATTGGCGCTTCTAACAGCACTTACGTTGCCTCCTTCACCATGACGGGCGGCACGATTTCCAACAACACCTCCGGCAGTTATGGCGGCGGCGTCGCCACCTATACTGGCGCCATCACCATCGACATCACCGGCGGCACCATTTCCGGCAACAGCGCCACTGGCTACGGCGGCGGCATTTACGCGGCCAACAGAACCACGGTGAGCGTTGCCAACTGTGAGGTCACCGGCAACACTGGCACCTATGGCGGCGGCGTATATGTCTACACCAGCCTGACCATGACCGGCTGCACCGTGACCGGCAACACCGGCACCAGAGGCGGCGGCCTGTATCTCTATACCGGCTGCCCGGCCACCGTCAGCGACAGCTCCATTGCCAACAACACGGCGACCGCTGCGGGCGATGACATTTATGCCAACGCCAGCTCCAGCAAGCCCCTGTCCCTGACACTGAGCGGCACGCCCTCCGGCACTCTGACCGCCTGCGGCCACGACATCGACGGCTGGTACAGCGACGCCTCCGGCAGCCGCTGGGCGGAAGACAACGCCGTGGCGGTGGATACTTCTGAGACCCTGACCAATACCTCTGCGCTTGCCCTGAAGGCAGCCCACGGCGCGGCGGAAGTGGAATTTGCCATCGTCACCCATCCCGAAGACGTGACCGCAGAAAAGGGCAGCACCGCTACCTTTACCGTGGTCGCAACCGGCACCGACCTGACCTACCAGTGGCAGTACCAGACCGCCACCGGCAGCAAGTGGTATAACTGCACCACCACCACCGGCGAGGG
>JAJQAS010000054.1 GCA_021203685.1 Clostridiales bacterium
CGCCGAGGAAACGCTTGCCATTTCCGTAGAAGATGGGGACGGGCTTGTAGCCGTAATTCTGGATGGGGTGGCTCCGGCTGGCAAACTGTGCCGCGCAGCTCCGGCAGTAGGGGGCGTCCTCGTCGTCCTCGTCGGGGTAGCAGGCGGCATCGTAGTAAAGAATCCGTCCGCATTCGGTGCAGGTGGTGTAGTGGCGGTCATAGCAGGAATCGCAGACAATGGTATGGCTGTCGCTGACGGTGTCAGACCTCCAGACCCGGTTTTCGCAGCAGTCGCAGATGACGGTCTCATCCTCAAAGCAGTCGTCGCAAAGCTGGCGACCATCGAAGATGTGCCGCTCGTCCAGGGGTGTTTCACACCCGCAGATGGAACAGATAAAGGTTTCGCTCATGATACATTACCTCCAAAATAAAATGGCCCTGGGCTGGTGGCCCAGGGCGGGATAAGGTAGGGATTGTTTTCCCTTCAGAGAGATAATATATCATTGAGTTTTGGGAGTTTGACGGAGGTCATTTCTTTGGTTTTCCTATGAAATCAAGGCGTTTCTCAAATAGAAGCAACACCAAACGTGTCACATCAGCTGATACGTCCCTTTTTTGACCTTCCGAATCACCTGCTGCTCTGACAGCGATTTCAAAATGCGTTGTAGCTGTCTCCGGCTGCATCGAAGGTGGATGGTCACTGCCTCCACACCCTGAAACTGATGGTCGGGACACTCGTGTTCCATATAATAGAGCAGTTTTTCCTCCAGAGAGGAAAACTCTGTATCAGACCTCGTCAGCAGCGCCAGTTTGCCGGAAACAGAACGCAGCAAAAAGCGCAGAAAGGTGTTGTCATTCAACAAATCGTCCTGCAAAGAAGAAATTGAGAGCTCCACGCAGAGGGTCGGCTTGACGACCTCTACCAAAAGGGTCGAGGATGGCGCTCCGCAAAACTCCATGTCTCCCAACAGGATAAAATCATTGATATAGCACAGAGAGTGGCACCCGCCGTCCTCATGCACTGCGTAGATTTGAATCGCGCCTGTTACAGGGAAGCATAACCGCTGGTCTGTGTCCGTAGAACAGCGGATGATCTCTCCCTTGTCGTACTGGCAGAGCCGGAAGGACAGCTCTTTTGTTTCAAACATCTCACGAATTTTGTATCGGTCGAGATACTGCTCTAACGCTGCCGCGTTGAAAATCTCTCTCATGGAAACCACCCTTTTTCCTTTTATTGTGCCATATGTCACAATATTTTTCAAGAAGCTGTATTATAATCAAAGAGAAAGAAAATTGAAAGAGGTGAAGCGCTTATGAGCAATGAGCTTTTTGAAAGAGCGCCCATCCACAAGGCGTATTTCAGTTTGACCATGCCCGTGGTATTCAGTATGGTGCTTTCCCTTGTCTACAACATGGTGGACACCTACTTTATCGCACAGACGGGGAACACTGATCTGGTGGCGGGGGTCTCGCTGTGTGCCCCAGTTTTCACATTTCTGATCGCCCTGGGTGACATTTTGGGTTTAGGCGGAAGCTCTGTAATCTCCCGCCTGTTCGGGCAGAAGCGGGACGGGGACGGCAAGCGGCTGAGCGTATTCTGCTTCTATGGTGCGCTCTTTGGCGGTATTGCGACAGCCGTCGTCCTGTTCCTGCTGCAACAGCCGCTGCTGTCCCTTTTGGGGGCGGATGCCGAAACTCTGCCCTACGCTTCCCAGTATTACGGGTGGCTGGCGCTGGGCGCGCCCTTTATCATCCTCTCCTACACGCCGACTAATTTGCTGCGGACAGAGGGCTTTTCCAAAGCGTCTATGGCCGGGACGGTATTGGGTTCCATTGTCAATATCATCCTCGACCCCCTTTTCATCTTTACGCTGGGGATGGGCGCAGGCGGCGCTGCCATTGCCACGGTTTTGGGGAACCTCTGCGCGGACTTGTTTTTCGTCTGGTTCCTCCTGACCAGGAGCCAGAAGCTGTCTGTCAACCCGGCAGGGTTTCACATTTCGGCCTCTGAGATACGGCAAATTTTCGTCATTGGGATTCCATCGTCCGTCACGAACTTTATGCAGAGCATTGGCATTGCTCTGACCAATCGGTTCCTGCTAGTCTACGGCAACGACAAAGTGGCCGCGATGGGCATCGTCTTGAAGATCAATATGATCGCAGTTCTGGTTTTGGTCGGCTTTGCGTTTGGCGTTCAGCCCTTGGTCGGTTACAATTATGGGGCCGGAAACAGCGTTCGGCTCAAGAAGGTGCTGACGTTCAGCTATCAGGTCGAGTGTGGAACGGCGGTAATATTGGCGGCGGCGCTGTCCCTTCTGGCAAAGCCGCTGATGGGCCTGTTTGTCTCCGATGAAGCGATGATTCAAACCGGCGTTGTCATGCTCCGTATGCAGCAGGCAGGGATGCTGTTTGTCGCCATCGTCTTGGTGACGACCTGTACCTTCCAGGCAGTGGGAAACCCGATATGCGCATTTCTGCTGTCCGTCAGCCGTCAGGGAGTGATTTTCGCCATCGTCATCAGCGCTACATCTGGAATTGCAGGGTATAACGGCGTCCTGGCCGCGCAGCCTCTCTCTGACCTGCTGACCGCTGCGCTGGCCATTGTGCTGTACCGCCGCTGCCTGTTCCCTGAACTGAAATCTGCGTCAAACGATTAAGGAAACCGTCAAAAGCTCCTGGCATCTCGTCCGTGATGCTAAACGCCATCGCCGGAGGGTGCGGTGATGCAGCGGTGGCGGCAATGTCCATCGTTTCGTGCTTCACGATGTTTATCAATTCCATCGTCATCGGCTTTGGTCAGGGCTTCTAGCCGGTCTGCGCATTCAGTTTTGGCGCAAAGAAATGTGATCGTGTCAAGCGGGCGTTCTGGTTCTGCGTGAAGGTTGCGACGTAAAGGTTGCGACGGTCACGCTGCTCCTCCTGTGCGTGATAGCTCTGCTGTTCTCTGGGCACATTATCGAGCTGTTCCGGAGGGACGATGCGCAAGTGATTGAGATCGGCACCTTCGCGCTACGCGCGCAACTGGTCACAATGCCGCTCTGGGGCTACTACATCATGTGCAATATGTTCTCCCAATCCATCGGATACGGCTTCCGTGCGTCCATCATTTCCTGTGCGCGGCAAGGTCTGTTCCTGATTCCCGTGTTGGCCATCCTTCCATCCATATTCGGTCTGCGTGGGCTGCAGCTCGCACAGCCGGTTTCCGATGTGCTTGCCTTCTTCCTGGCCTTTGTGCTGACGAGCAGGATATTAAAGGAACTTGGGGAGAAAAGATAGCGTCCGTGACGCTCAATCGTAAAAATAAAGTGATATTGAGAACGACAGCGGCCCATATAGGAAGCTGCCGTTCTCTTTGCAAAAACGCAGCAACACACGGAAGGTTCCCATAGTCTTGCCGTTTTGACTTTAGATTCATTGTAAATGGACGTGACCTCTTTTGACGGAGGCCACGTCAAAAAATTTTTTCACGATTTTTGCAAAGTGACACCGGTTGTCCACCCCAATGTGGTATGATAGGAGTACGAAGAAAGCAGCCGGAGTCAGTCGAACATCAGGAACTTATAGGGCGGCACATCCAACACTGTGGCGATGTCAAACAGGGTGTCCAGCGAAATGGCCTTTTCGATGTTGGGTGCTTCCACATGGCCGATAAAAGCGGGGGTTCGGTCGATCTTTTCAGCCAGTTGTTCCTGAGTCAGCCCCCGCAATTTGCGGTAGTAGGCGATTTTCAAACCCAGTTGTAAGTATTCCGATGCGTAAGCAGGTTTCATGTTCTCACCTCACAGAACTATGTTACCTGTTCCAGACAGCGATTGACATGAGCTGATAAATAGGATATTATATTTATAAGATATAGATTTGTGCTTTGTGGCACATGGAAAGGGGTAAATTGAATGAATTACATCCCAGAGGCAAAATCCTCTCGTCTGCTGGTGTTTTATCACCGTCTGACCAACGGCGAGATATTGAGCAAGGCGGAGCTGGCCCAGGAGTTCGGAGTCACCCAGCGAAGCATTCAGCGGGACATGGAGTCCTTGCGCTGTTTCCTGGCCGAACAGGGGCAGGCTGAGAGCGTCGTCTATGACCGGGAAAAGAAGGGCTACCGGCTCAGCGGCAGTCCTCCATTGCGGATGTCCAACAGCGAAATTTTTGCCGTCTGTAAAATCCTCCTGGAGAGCCGCTCCCTTTGCAAAGAGGAGATGATGCCCATCCTGGAGAAGCTGGTTGACTGCTGCGTCCCTGAGAGCAACCTGCGGACGGTGGAGCGGCTGCTGAACAACGAGAAGTTCCACTACATCGAGCCACACCACGGTCAGCTCATTTTGGACACTATGTGGGAACTGGGCCAGGCTGTTCAGAGCCAGCTTGTGGTGGAGATTCAGTATGAGCGGATGCAGGGACCGCCGCTGGTTACGCGCCGGGTGCAACCAGTAGGTATCATGTTCTCAGAATACTACTTTTACCTGACGGCGTTCATTGAGGACATGGACAGAGAGGAACGCCATGAACACACTGGGAACTTACTCCCCACCATCTACCGCATTGACCGCATCCGGGCCTTCCAAATCACGAAGGACCACTTTCGCATTCCTTACCGGGACCGGTTCGAGGAAGGCGAGTTCCGTAAGCGGGTGCAGTTTATGTACGGCGGCACCCTGCGCACCGTGCGGTTCACCTACTCCGGGCCGTCCATCGAGGCGGTGTTGGACAGGCTGCCCACGGCGGAGATTTTGAAGGAAGAGGACGGGGTGTATACCGTGCAGGCGGAAGTGTTCGGAAAGGGCATCGATATGTGGCTGCGAAGCCAGGGGGAGCATGTTTCGCTGGTAGAGTAATAAATCAAAAACAGAGAAAGGGAGTAACAAATTATGTTTAATGCAGGATACAAAAAAGCGGCGCTTGACGAAGCAGAGCGTGCAATAAAAGTCTACCAGACAACCTACGACACGACTATAAATCGCGCAGGTGACCTGCAAGCTCAAAAAGACGAGGCATATGACCTGTTGAAAGAAATCAATCTTCTTTTCAGCTGGATCGTTGATTTACCGAAGGAAATGGAGGATGTTGTTAAGGCTGTGCAAACGCTTTTAGCTGCTTATGAACTGGAGAAAAAGAATCTGAAAATACTGATAGAAAAAAGCAAAAACATTAATGCTGTCGGCGGCAGCGTCGCTGGAGCTGGCGTCGCCGCCGGAGCGGGGGTTGCGGCCTTTGGCCCCACTGCAGCAATGGCGGTAGCTACTACATTTGGCACCGCGTCCACAGGAACAGCGATTGCGACTCTGTCCGGCGCGGCGGCAACAAATGCAGCGTTGGCCTGGTTGGGCGGCGGTGCCTTAGTTGCCGGAGGCGGTGGAATGGCTGCCGGAGAAGCGTTCCTGGCAATGGCAGGTCCCGTGGGCTGGGCCATCGGCGGGGCCGCACTGGTGGGCAGCGGCTTGATGGTCAACAGCAAAAATAAAAAAGTGGCGCAAAAGGCGGAAGTGCAGACAAAACAGCTCAAGACTGACACCGAAAAGGTAAAGGAACTGGGTTTGAAAGTACTCAATGAAGTAAATGTTATCAGGCAGTTGAAGTGCAGAACCATTACTCTGATGAAGGGGAAGGAAATACAGGAACTGCTGCGGGAGATGCACGAGGTATTAGCGGCGCACGACAATGATATTACGAAAGTGAAAGCTGAATTCAAAAAACAGTTGTCAAGCTGTTCAAGAGATGCACAGCTCCAATTATTGACCCTGTTAAATGCTTCAAATTCTCTGGCCGAACGACTTGAGGTGAAAATCGCATGAGCAACGAGAATTTACGCATTGCCGTTCAGTCAGAGGACCGGGAGGCGTGGGCACACGCAAAGTGTGACAAATACGACTACATGATTGCGGCGTTCTGCGGCGGAGCGGCCGGGCTGATCGACGTGTTCTTTGTGGGCGACCCTCTGTCGAGCAAGTTGGGCAAATCCGTGGACAACGCCGCCGATGGCTTTGTAAAAAAGGCGGCGCAGCTCTTTTGGAAGGGCGACGGGCGAACCTCCGCGCAGGGAAAGCCCAAAAAAATGCCGGAGTCGCTGACACAGTGCATCAGCTACCTGGAACAGGCTTTCCCGGTGAATTACGATGCGCGCTATGCCAAAGACCTGAACGTGACTGCGGGAACGCTGGGTGGAATGCGCCCGCTGAATCATCATTTGCTATCTTTGGCCCACTCGCCGGACCCCATTGGCCTGATTTTCTCCATCATCGACCAGTTCACGGGGTACGCAACCTTTGTGGACAAGGGGAAGCTGATTCGTGTGCGTCCGGTCACAACCGGGTCAAAGCAGACCCTGCCCTATCTTCAGGGGAGCGACCTGAAATCCATGCTTTTCTGCGGGTTTGTCAACTGGGTCGGGCATTTGATTTCCGACCTGGTCGGCTCCAGCTCCACCCGGCAGCCGGGAAAAACCGGACGTGGGGCTGGCATCCCCATTCCCTTTTACGAGCTGTTCCTGGCCTGCGATTTCGGCGATTTGGACGGCAACACCTTTGCCGAAACCATGATCAAGGTGTTCGAGGAGGGCTACGACTTCCGGTTTGGCGTGACCATGGCGATTCCTGTTGTACTGGAAGAACTGATAATCCGCGTGATCTGGACAATCCGGCAGAAGTTCCTCCGGAAAAAATCGTGGAGCGAGAGTTTCCCCTCCGCCAAACACGCCGATTTGCGCATCATGCTCATCGTGGGCAATGCTACGCTCTGCGCAGTGGACGGGGTCGATGCGGCGGTCCATGGTTTCATGAAGCAAAATGTTGTGACCTTCATTTGCCACCTGAACCTGATTGGCTGGGCGAGGCTGGTCACACTGGTGCTGAAAGAGCTGGTCATTCGGGTCGGGCCGGTGGTCAATCGTGTGATTGATGAATTTTGGAAGCAAATGGAGGAACACATGACCCCGGCGGAAAAGGCGCGTGTGCAGGCGTTCTGGAAGCGGCTGGCCGAGTACGATGAACACCTGGAAGCATGCTTCGCTCTGTTCGTGGCGCAGGCAGAGGAGGAGTACCGGGAACTGTACGTTGAGATAAACGAAACGTTCAACGAATCCGAAAGTGCAGAGTGTCAGGCGGAACATTCTACCCGGCTGGCGGAACTTTGCGGTGTAGAAGACGATAAAATCATCCGAAATCTTGATCAATTATTTGACCTCTTCTCATAATAGAGCTGCAACCGGATGATGCACCTTGAAAACGAACCCATAACGATAAAAGGAGGAAAATTATGTTTACCCAACTGATGAACAAGGAAGAAAAGGCGAAATTCCTGGAACTGGTCTACAAAACCGCCACCTGTGACTCCGACTATGCGGAGGAGGAACAGGAACTGGTCAGGAGCTACCAGATTGAACTGGGGATGGATGAAATCCCGGAAACCGCGTCGCTGGAGGAACTGATTGCCTATTTTGCGGCAAAGGAAACCACGCTGAAAAAGGCAGTTCTGTTTGAACTCTATGGGATGATCCTGGCGGACGACAAAATCGAGGCGGCAGAGGCTCAGATTTTGGAACTGATCGATCAGCATTTTGCGCTGTCAAAGGAGGCGTATGACCGGTTGCTGGAGGCAGCCAGGGAGCTTCAGCAGGCATATGATAAGGTTTATTCGGCGATTTTTGATTGAGACTGCCAAACCGCTCGTCTCCAACAGGTTTGGCCAGGACTGGTATAATTCCCTAAGCACAACATGGAAGATATTCAGAAAGGACGGATTTAACCATGAAAAGCAAGTGTAAGCGGCTGACTGCGCTGATGCTAGCGCTGGCCATGTGTGTCTCGCTGCTCTCCACAACGGCGTGGGCGGCAGAGACAGAGGAAGAAATCTCTATTGAAACCGTGTCTATGGACGCAGGGGAAGTCGGGGAAGAACCGGCTGATAACGAACCGAAAGCGGAATCTGTCACGGGGGAAAGCGAAGATGCCGCAGGGGAAGAAGCGAATGCGGTTGTGACTGCTCAGGCCACCAGCGGCACCTGCGGCGATAATCTGACATGGACGTATAGTTCTGGAACGTTGACCATTTCCGGTACCGGGGCGATGACGGATTGGAGTAATTCTTCCAGTGTTCCCTGGCATGATCTCATGGACTCCATTGAGTCCGTAGTCATTGATGACGGCGTGACCTCTATTGGAGATTATTCATTTTTAAATTGTGATTTTTTGACCAGCGTGACCATCGGGAACGATGTTACCACCATTGGGATTTCCGCATTCAGTGGCTGTTATAGCTTGACAGACATAGACATCCCGGACAGCGTCATCACTATTGAAGACAGTGCGTTTTACGGCTGTGTGTTGACCAGTGTGACCATCCCGGACAGCGTTACTTCTATTGGATATTCCGCGTTTGGTTATAGCGACGGCCTGACCAGCGTGACCGTTGAGGGCGGTTCTATCGGGAAGAATGCTTTCCGCGAATGTTCAAGGCTGACCAACGTCACCATCGGGAGCGGCGTGACTTCCATCGGGGAAAATGCGTTCACAGATTGCACAGCGTTATCCAGTTTGACGATTGAGAACGGCATTACCTCTATCGGAAAGTCTGCATTCTGCTACTGCACGAATCTGACCAGCGTGACCATCCCGAACAGCGTCACCTGCATCGGAAGCGGGGCATTTTCCGATTGTGAGAATTTGACCAGTGTGACCATCGGAATCGGAGTGGTCACCATTGATGAGTGTGCATTCTCAAATTGCTGTCTGAGCGACGTTTACTATGCCGGTTCCAAGTCGGATTGGTCTGCAATCGACATCGTCTTTGACAATACCGAATTGACCAGTGCCACCATCCATTACGGCATTGAATCGGATGACGATGAGGAAGAGGAAGAGATCACTGGCACCTGCGGCAGCAAATTGACCTGGGTGCTGAATGCGGAGGGAACGCTGACCATCTCCGGCACAGGGACCATGGCGAATTACGAGAGCCGCTCCAACGCGCCCTGGTACAGTTATCGCTCCTCCATCAAAGATGTCATAATCGAGAGCGGTGTCACCTCTATTGGGGGTTATGCGTTTTACGAGTGTGACAGCCTGACCAGCATCACTATCCCGGACAGCATCACCTCGATTGGAGAGGCTGCGTTCCGTGACTGTAGCACCTTGACCAGCGTTGTGCTTCCAGACAGCGTGACCTCGATTGATTATGATGCGTTCTCCTACTGCACGAGCCTGACCAGCATTGCCATCCCAGACAGCGTCGTTTCCATCGGAAATGAGGCGTTCTTTGGCTGTACCAGCCTGGTCAGTGTCAGCCTCGGCAGTGGTGTCACCTCTATCGGAACGATGGTGTTCTGTGAATGTCCCTTAATGACCAGTTTGACCGTTTCCTCCAAGAATACAGCCTACTGCGCGCAGGATAACGTCCTCTTTAACAAGTCCAAAACGACGCTGATCGAATGTGCAGGAGGAAAGAGCGGCGCATACACCATCCCGGACGGTGTTACTTCTATCCTGGAGTCTGCGTTCTATGGCCGCACAAAGCTCACCAGTGTGACCATCTCAGACAGCGTTACTTCGATTGGGGGGTGGGCGTTTTGTGAGTGTACGGGGCTGACCAGTTTGACCATTGGCAGTGGCGTTACATCTATGGGATGGTCTGTGTTTGAGGAATGTACAAAGCTGACCAACGTGACAATCGAAAACGGGGTATCCACGCTTGGAATGTATGCGTTCTCGCGCTGTGCAAGTCTGGTCAAGATTTCCATTCCGGGCAGTGTCACCGCAATCGATGATTCTGCGTTCTCTGACTGTGCCAACCTGACCAGCGTGACCATCGAGAGCGGCGTTACCACTATTGAGGGTTTCGCCTTTGCCTATTGCGAGAGCTTGACCAGCATAACGATTCCAGCCACCGTTACCACCATCGGAGAGGATGCGTTTGTCGATTGCACCAGCCTGACAGATGTTTACTATGGCAGTTCTGAGGAGGATTGGGCCACCATTGGCATCGGCTCCGGCAACACCTGCCTGACCAACGCCACCAGTCACTACACAGAGAAAAGCGAGACCACGGACATTTCTACCTGCAGCGTCTCCCTTTCCACCACCAGCTATACCTATGACGGAACGGTGAAAAAACCCACCGTCACGGTAAAAGATGGTTCCGCCACACTGACCAAGGGCACAGATTACACAGTCACCTACAGCAGCAACACCAGCGCGGGAACCGGCAAGGTCACTGTCACCGGCATTGGCAGCTATACCGGCACTATCACCAAAACCTTTACCATCAGCAAGGCCAACCAGACTGTCACCGCCTCTGTTGCTGCCACCAGTATCTACGCAGGGAAAACCACCGCCATCACTGCCAGCACCACCGGGGACGGGACGATTTCTTACACTTCCTCTGATACCTCCATTGCAACTATCAACAGTGCTGGAAAAGTCACCGGCAAAAAGCCCGGCACTGTGACCATTACTGTTAAGGCGGCTGCCACTGACAATTACAACGCCGCCAGCAAGACCATTGCCATCACTGTCAAGCTGAACAAGACCACCATCTCCAGCCTGACCAACACATCCAAAGGTATCACCGTCAAGTGGAGCAAGGTCACCGGGGCCAGCGGATACTACATTTATCGCAACGGTTCAAAGGTCAAGACCATCACCAGCGGTTCCACTGTCAGTTATACTGACACCGGAGCCAAAACGAATGGGACAAAGTACCAGTACAAGATTTATGCCTACTACGGCTCCACGAAAAGCGCTGTGTCCGCCACAAAGACCACCTATTATGTCTCTGCAGCTAGTATCTCCAGTTTGAAGAACGTTAAGACGAAGAAAATGACGGTCAAGTGGGGCAAGAACCCCAAGGCCACCGGCTATCAGATCCAGTATTCCACTTCCAGCAGTTTCTCCAGCTACAAGACTGTGACGGTCAGCAGCTACAAGACGGTCAGCAAGACCATTTCCAGCTTGACGAAGGGGAAGAAATATTATGTCCGAGTAAGGGCCTATAAGACCGTTTCCGGAACCAAGTATTACTCTGTCTGGAGCAGCACGAAGAATGTAAAAATCAGCAAGTAGTCAAATACCATCACCACCTGATGGGTACAACAATGCCGCTATCCTGTGCGCAGGGTAGCGGCATTGTTTGTGTTTGTCAAGAAAAGAATGCAGCAAAAGACGGTGAAAATATAGTACCAGTCAGCATCAAATATGACTGTAGCGTATCTATAAGCATAACAGTTGCAAAGATTTGTGTGTCAGTCCACCGTACCAGTTGTCCCCAAATTTTGCTTAAATTGCTGCAACAATAATTCTGCAATCGGCGTAAATACTTGGAATTTTTTCCAAATCACATACATTTTTGTCTCGAGAGGCGGATCGAGCGGGCGAAAGCAAAGATCGCGTTCTATCCCAGTTTCAACTAGATGCTCAAATATTAATAGATACCCAATACCTTCTTTTACAAAGATGGAACCATTATAAAAAAGGTTGACTGTGCCGGAAAGATTGAGCATATCAGCCTTTTCCCCACACCAGCGGGGAATATCGACTTCCATGGCTTGCTGCGAAGTAAGAAGATCCAGTCCAATCAGATCGTCCACCTGTATTTTTTCCTTCTCTGCCAGCGGGCTGTCTGTTCTCATCACTACTCCCCAACGATCGGCTTCCGGCACCTCAAGATAGTTATATTTTGAAAGCTCCGGTGGTTCCACGATCACCGCAAAATCAAGTAATCCTTTGTCAAGGCGTTCTGTAACCTGTTCCGTGGTTCCACTGAGTAAATGATAGCGGACAAGCGGACACCTGGTCTTTAAATCGCGGATACATTGCGCGAGGTATTTGATTTGGTATGATTCCGCACAGCCAATCCGTATTTCACCACCAGTAATATCATCCAAGGATTGAAATTCATCAATGGTCTTGTCTACCATTGACAAAATATCCTCTGCTCTCTTTCGCAAAAGCATTCCCTCGTCTGTCAGTGATATGCTGGCACGGCCCCGCCGAAACAGCTTTTTCCCCAGTTCGGCCTCCAACTCTTTCATCTGCTTGGACAGAGAGGACTGAGAGACGTGGAGCGCATAACCAGCTCGTGTCATATTTTCCTCCCGTGCAATCTCTAAAAAGTAACGTAAAGTCCGTATTTCCACAAGGGCACCTCCTGTTGTCTCTTTTAGTATAACTCTTCAAGATATTCCAGTCAAGAATTTCTTGATGTGAAAAATGGATATTTGACATTTCTTCGAGGGCCGTTTACTATATTGTCATAGGAGGTGACATCACATGGCAAATGCAATGGATGCGCTGGCCATCCTGCATCAGAGCTTAATGGATACTGGATGTGATGAGGAAACTACCGAACGGTGTATGGCCCTGGCAAAGGAGCACAAGGAGGCTGACATTTTTCCGCTGCTCTCCGCTCACAGAACCTCGTTGCTAAACGCAGTTCACACAAACCAGCGACAGATCGACTGCTTTAAAGTGTACCCCATGTCAAGGACAAATAGGTTTGTGTATGCCCTTTTATAG
>JAJQAS010000246.1:0-3651 GCA_021203685.1 Clostridiales bacterium
CGTCCAGCCTGGCGGCGTCGTCCGGGTGTTCCTGGAAGTAAATTTTGGCGTTGTCCCGGCCCTGGCCCAAACGGGTCTCCCCCATGGAGAACCAGCTGCCGGATTTCTCCACCAGCCCCAGCTGCACACCAAGGTCCACCAGCTCACCCAGCTGGGAAATGCCCTCGCCGTACATGATGTCGAACTCCGCCTCCCGGAAGGGGGGCGCCACCTTGTTTTTGACCACCTTGGCCCGGGTGTGGCTGCCCACCAGTTCGCCGCCCACCTTCAGGGACTGGATGCGGCGGATGTCGATGCGGACGGAGGCGTAGAACTTCAGCGCCCGGCCGCCGGTGGTGGTCTCCGGGTTGCCGTACATGACGCCGATTTTTTCCCGGAGCTGGTTGATGAAGATGACCACGCAGTTGGTCTTGGAGATGCAGCCGGCCAGCTTCCGCAGGGCCTGGCTCATCAGCCGGGCCTGGAGGCCCACGAAGCTGTCGCCCATCTCGCCCTCGATTTCGGCCCGAGGCACCAGCGCCGCCACCGAGTCCACGACAACCACGTCCAGCGCGCCGGAGCGCACCAGCTGTTCGCAAATTTCCAGCCCCTGCTCACCGGTGTCCGGCTGGGAGATGAGCATGGAGTCGATATCCACGCCCAAAGCCCGGGCGTAGCTGGGGTCCATGGCGTGTTCCGCGTCGATGTAGGCCACCTCGCCGCCCAGCTTCTGGGCCTGGGCCACGATGTGCAGAGCCAGGGTGGTTTTGCCGGAGGACTCCGGCCCGTAGATCTCCACGATGCGCCCCCGGGGGACGCCGCCGATGCCCAGAGCCAGGTCCAGCCCCAGGGAGCCGGTGGGGATGGCCTCCACCTGGATGGAGGCGTTGTCCCCCATGCGCATGATGGAGCCTTTGCCGTAAGCCCGCTCGATTTGGGAGATGGCGGTCTCCAGCGCCTTGGCCTTGTCGGTGGGAGGTACGACTTTTACAGTGGAATTGGAGGATTTCTTTGCAGCCATAAGTGTTCTACCTTTCCTGAACCGGGGAGCCGGTGTATACATAAAATTTGATGTTTTCTTTTGTTCTGCTCTGTGAAATTAGCTTTTAGCAATCGCCATCCATTGGCAGCACCTGGCTAACAGCTAACAGCTAATAGCTAATAGCCAACTTCTTCCTTCGGCAGCCCCTCCAGCAGCCCCAGCAGCTCCGCCTCTTGTTCCGGGGAGAGCCGCGCCCGGTCCACCAGCACCGACACCGAACCGGTGGGAATACGCAGGTAGAGGTACTGCCCCGTCTCCCCCCAGCAGCGGTAAACGCTCCAGTCGTTGGTCGTCCGGCTGTGGGCGGAGACGGTCTCCACCCCCGCTTCGGTGAAGCAATAGTCGATGGGGCCTGTATCTGTCAGGGGACTGTTCCGCAGCTGCCGCCGCAGGGCGATTCTGGTACCCGCCCTCGTCAGGGCGTCCCGCACCGGGGGCAGCGTCCAGACCGCCAGCGCCACATAGACCGCGCAAAAGGCGAAAAAGGCGGTGGACATCTGGCTGCGGCCAAAGCTGCGCATCCGCTGCCCGTACCAAAGGCAGAACACGGCGACTCCGGCGCAGAGGACGGGGAGTACCCAGCGCAGGGCAGTTGACCCCTTGCGCCGGGATTTTTTGCGCCTGGCAAAGACCTCCTGGAGGGCCAACTCCTGCAACAGAGCCTGTTCCTCCGGGCCGCGCTCGCTGGTGTAGTGTACCATTTTACAAATCCCTTCCGGGGCCGCTCACATGACCGACCCCTCCACCCCCCGCCAGTGGCCGAAGGCGTCCTTGTGGCGGCGGATGTTGCGGTAGCCGTTGACGGCCAAAATGCGCTCCACGTCGTCGGCCTGGCCGTCTCCCACCTCAAAGAGCAGGATACAGGTGGAGCGCATGGCCTTGCGCCAGTTACAGGCCACCCGGCGGTAAAACTCCAGCCCGTCGGGGCCGCCGTCCAGGGCCAGGGAGGGTTCAAAGTCCCGGACGGAGGGGTCCAGCCCGGCCATGTCGCCGGAGCGGACGTAAGGGGGATTGCAGACGATTAAATTGAAGTCCCAAATCAACTCCGGGGGACGCTCCAGCGCGTCGGCGCGGAAGGTGGTGATCTGCCCGCTGAGGCCGGTGCGCACCATATTCTTCCGGGCCACGGACAGGGCCTCGTCAGAGATGTCCGCCAGCACCACCCGGCAGTTGGGGGCGTGTCTGGCCACCGCCAGCCCGATGCAGCCGGTGCCGCAGCACAGGTCCAACGCCCTTGCGTGCTCGCCGGAGCCTTTGGCGATGTCGATGGCCCGCTGGGCCACACATTCCGTGTCCGGCCGGGGGATGAGGACGCTGCTGTTCACCAGCAGATCCAGGCCGTAAAAGTCCCAGTGTCCCAGGATGTAGGCCAGGGGTTCGCCGACGAGCCGCCGCCGTACCAGCACCTCAATGGCCGCTTCGGTCTCCGTGGTGGCGTAGAGCTGCATACAGCGGTAAAATTCCTCCCGGCTCTTGCCGGTGGCGCAGCAAATCAGTTCCCGGGCCTCCAGTTGGGCCTCATCCACCCCGGCTTTCCGCAGCCGCTGGCGGATGTCCATGTAGATGGTGTTGTAGATTTTTGCCATAGCGTCCCCCTCCTCTCTGCCTTTTACCAGGCGTCCGCGCCGTCCTCTTCCGGGATGACCCGCTTCATGGCCTCGATGGCGCACTCGATCATGCTGTCGTCCGGCTCGTTGGTGGTGAAATTCTGCATCCAAAGCCCCGGCGCGGTGCAGATCCGGGAGAGCAGGTTGTCGTGGCGGCCCATCCAGCGGTTGATCTCATAGGTGATGCCCACCACCACCGGCAGCAGCAGCAGCTTGATGCACAGCTGGAGCACTACGTTGTCCACCTGCACCACCGAAAAGACCAGAATGGCGATGACCATGACCACGAACAGAAAGCTGGTGCCGCAGCGGGGGTGGTGCCGGGGCATATCCCGCACGTTCTCCACCGTCAGGGGCAGGCGGCGTTCGTAGCAGAAGATGGTCTTGTGCTCCGCCCCGTGGTAGGCGAACACCCGCTTCATATCCTGTTGCTTGGAACAGAGAATGAGATAGAGGAAAAAGATGACGATGCGGGTGGCGCCCTCCAGCAGGTTGCGGATAAAAAAGCTGGGGATGACGTTTTGCAGCAGGCCGAACACCAGCGCCGGCAGCAGGATGAACAGCACCACGGAGAAGCCCACCCCCAGCGCCACCGCCAGGTAGATGATGACCTTGTTGAAGGCGTCGGTGCCCAGGTGCTGTTCCAGCCAAAGCTCGAATTTGGAGGGTTCTTCTTCCTCCTCCTCCGGGTAGAACTCGGCGGAAAACATCAGCGCCTTGACGCCCTTGACCATGGAGTCCAGAAAATTTACGGTGCCTCGGATGAAGGGGACCCCCAAAATGGGGTGCCGGTCTTTGATGAGCTTGAGCTCCTCTTCTTTGAGTTCGATGCCGCCGTCCGGGCGGCGGACCGCAATGGCCTGCTTTTTCGGGCCGCGCATAAGGATGCCTTCGATGAGGGCCTGCCCTCCGATGGAGGTGCGGAAGCTGCTGTCAGAGGGGGAATTGCTTTGCTTTTGCATGGTTGGAAGCGCTCCTTACCAATGAGATAGTATATCAAACATTTGTTCTAATTGCAAGGGG
>JAJQAS010000246.1:3751-12421 GCA_021203685.1 Clostridiales bacterium
CCTTTGTAGAACATCTCCTTGACGTGGGGCAGGTCCTTTTCCGGCACGCCGGGGCCGTGGTCCCGGATGCGGATGACCACCATCTCCTCCTCCGGGTCGGCGGACAGGTCGATTTGGATGAGCTGGCCTGGGCCGCCGTGCTTGGCGGCGTTGTCCAGCACGTTGGAGAACACCTGGCGCAGCCGTTCCGGGTCGCCGGGGATGGGGTCCAGCTCCCCGGCCCGGTCGGTGTACTCCAGCCGAATGTTCTGCTTGCGGTAGAACTGGCGGTAGGTGAACACGGCGTCCTCGAACTCCGCCTGAATGTCCACCGGCTCCACGTTCAGGGTGAACCGCCCGTCCTCAATGCGGGAGAACTCCAGCAGTTCCTCCACCATCTTGGACAAGCGCTTGCCCTCGCTGACGATGATGGAGAGGCCCTTGCGGACGCTCTCCTCGTCGGCGATCTCGCCGGTGAGCAGGGTCTCGCTCCAGCCGTTGATGGCGGTCAGGGGGGTGCGCAGTTCGTGGGAGACCGAGGAGATGAACTCAGACTTCATCCGCTCTGTCTCGCTGATTTTGGTGGACATGTTGTTGATGGCGTCGATGAGGGAGCCAATTTCATCGTTGTAGTGTTTCTCGATTTGGATGCCGTAGCTGCCCCCGGCGATGGCCCTGGTGGTGTCAGTGATGCGGGAGATGGGCTCGATGATGGAACGGATAAAGTAGATGTTGACGAGATAGACCAGGCACAGGATGACCGCCGCCACCGCCATGACCAGGAGAACCATGACGATGATCTGCCGGTCGGCCACGGAAAGGCTGGTGACCAGCCGCATGACCCCCCGCACCTCCCCGTTGTGGATGATGGGGCAGGAGACGGCCATGATGCGCTCATTGGTGTCCGGGTTGCGTCCCACCCAGTAGGACAGGGTCTGGTTGGTTATGGCGCTGTCGATGTCGCTGGTGCCGGGGGTGCTGCCGGCGGTCAGGCCATAGGAGGACAGGATGATCTGGCCCCGGGTGTTGATGAATTGCAGCTCCAGCTTGTCCCGGTCGTCGAAGTCGTTGATGTAGTAGTTGGCCATGCTGAGATAGGTGGTCTCGTCGGTGGCGTAGCTGGAGAAAAAGTCGCTGGCGGCTTTGGCCTTGTTCTCCAGGCCGGAGCGCATACTGGAGTAGCAATAGCTGCTGTAGAGCATGGCAAAGGCCACCACGATGATGATCATCACCAGCAGGATGGCGGTCAGGCTGTTGATCATCCACCGGCGGCGCAGACCCTGGTGATCCACATTCAGCCAGGAGAGGAAGGGCAGCTCAAACCGCCGTTTGGGTCTGCGTTTGGGGAAAGAAAAGGCCAAGAGAATTCACCAGCTTTCGCGTAAAGGGGATGGTTTGGGGTGTGGCGTCACAGAAGGAACCGCTCGATGACCTCCGCCACGCCGTCGTGGTTGTTGTCGTGTTGGGTGACATAGTTCCCGGCGGCTTTGACCTCCGCCGTGGCGTTGGCCATGGCCGCCCCCACCTGGGCGGCCCGCAGCATGGGAAGGTCGTTGTCCGCGTCGCCCACGGCGCAGGAGTTTTCGAGGGGAATGCCCAGCAGTTCGCACATCTGCCGGATGGCATTGCCCTTGTTCAGCCCCCTGCGCACCACCTCCAGGTAGTAGGGAGAGGAGAAGAAAGAGTCCAGCGCGCCGCCGGACCAGTCGATGACCCAGTCCCGGAAGGCTTCCAGCGGGGCGCGGTCCTCCAGGTCGATGAGCAGCAGCTTCACCGGCGCTTCCGTAATGACCTCCACGCTGGGGATGACCTGGTACTCCATGTGGATGATCCTGCAATAGCGGCGCACGGCGTAGTCATCACACCGGGGCTCCACCAGCACGTCCCGGTCGTTGTAGGTCTGGATGTGCAGCCCCCGCCGGTTGGCCTCGGCAAAGACCTGGCGCACCAGGTCCAGGGGGACGGTCTCCTGAAAGAGGATCTCCCGCCGTCCCATGTCGTAGAGGGTGCAGCCGTTGTAGGCGATGAGGTAGCAGCCAGGCGCAGTCAGGGACAGCCGTTCCGCCTGCTGGACGGCGCTGACCAGGGGGCGGCCGGTGGCGATGACCACCTTGTGGCCCACAGCCAGGGCGCGGTCGATGGCGGCGCGGTTGCCGGGGGTGATGTCCTTCTGGTCGTTGAGCAGGGTGCCGTCCAGGTCGAGGAAGATGATTTTTTGGTCCATGTCCGTTCTGTCCTTTGTCTTCGTGATAATTCCCCGATATTATATCACACCACCGCCCAATGAAGCAACCTCACCCGGGCCAAAACGCACGAAAAAAACGCCGCTGGCGGCGTATCGTCCGGGATACGAACAAACGCCCTTAAAAAGACGGGACAGAAACCGGATGAACACTTGAAAACAGGGACAACAGCCTGTATAATGGAACAAAAGCACAGGGGACGGAACGGAAAATGACCGCTCCCCCGCAAAAAAACGAACGTAAATCCAAATAAAACGTGCGTTTGCCGGAGCGCGCCCGGCTGCGCCAACGAAAGGAAAGGGTACGCCATGGATTTTGATATTACACAACTGTTCCTCTACGTCCCCGGGGTGGTCATCTTCCTGGTGGGCAGCAACGGCATCCGGCGGGACCGGCGGATGAAGCGGTTGGGGGCCTGCACCGAGGCCACGGTGGTCAACTGTCCCCATGTGGTCAAAAAGGACAAGCGGGGCAACGAGATTTACAACTACTACAACGTGGTGGTGGAGTACCCTGGCCCCCGGGGCGGCCCGGAGCGGCAGACGGTGAAAGCCCCTTCGGAGTACGCCGTGGGGCAGCAGGTGAAGCTGTTCAAAGACGGGGACAAATTCACTCTGGTAGAGGACGAGGAGGAGTCCTGGTTCAGCGCCTGGCCCACCGCCCTGGGGGGCGCGCTGATGATCTTGCTGGCCCTGTTCCAGAACCAGGGCCGGGAGATGCTGGCCATGACCTGCCTGGCGGCGCTGCTGGTGGGGGCCGGCGCGGTGCTGCTCTGGCGGTACTTCGGCCTGAAAAACCGGGGCCTGGTGAAAATCGAAGCGGAGATCACCGACATCTTCACCCGCCAGCTCTCCAAAGGCTCCAAAATCCTCAAGGATTCCAAATACACCTATTATCCCATCGTCCGCTACGAGCTGGACGGCAGGGAAAACATCCGCATGTGCAAAATCAACGCCAGCCGGGAGAATGCCTTCCCCGTTGGGGACACCCTGACCCTGTACTATGACCCCAAAAACAAGCGGGTGCTGGAGCAGAGCGCCAAAGTCAGCACCGCCATTGTGGGCGGCGTGCTGCTGGCCGTGGGGCTGCTGGCGGCGGTGAGCTTGCTTGCAGAGCTGATTGTATAAATTCGCTTTTACGCGCGACAGCGCCGGAACCAAACGCGGTTCCGGCGCTGTTTTTTGCACTTTTTCAGTTTTTGCTAACGGGACCTTACTCTCCCTCGTAGGCGTCGCCCACATAGGCGAAGAACAGCTCGTCATCGTCCACGACTTCGCGGATGTCCTCGTACAGGTCCTGGGACTGCTCCTGCATATCCTCCCACAGCTCGTCGGAGATGGAGATGACCTGACAGGTGCCGCTGTTGTTGATGGTCTCGATGCGCTCATCGGCGCGCTCCACGGCCTGTTCCCGGGCGTAGTCCCGGGCGATGGCGGCGGCCTCGTCGATGATGGCCTGCTGCTCTTCGGTCAGGCTCTGGTAGAACTCCTCGTTGGTGATGAGGGACAGCAGATGGGGCAGGTGGTTGGTCTCCACCACGTACTTCTGCACTTCATAGAACCGGCTGGAGACGATGACCTCATAGGGGTTCTCCTGGGCGTCCACGGTGTGCTGCTCCAGGCCGGTGTACAGCTCGCTGAACGCCATGGGGGAAGGGTTGGCGCCCAGGGCGCTCCAAAAGGCCATGTGGTAGGAGTTCTCCATGGTGCGAATTTTGATACCGGAGAAGTCGGCCAGGGAGGTGATCTCCTTGTTGGTGGTCATGACCCGGAAGTTCTGGTCGGCCATGGCCAGCAGGCGGAAGCCGCCCTCGGCGTAAATTTCGTTGATTTTGGTCATAAAGGTGTCGTCGTCCAGCACCTCATGCAGCTCGTCCAGGGTGCTGAACACGCAGGGGGCGTCGAACAGGCACAGCCGGGGCAGGTAGCTGACCTGGGGGGCGGTGTTCTGCACCACGAAGGGAATGTCGCCCCACTGGCAGGACTCGATGAGTTCGGTATCGCTGCCCAGGGTGGAGTTGTGGTAGACGGTGATGGACATTTCCCCGCCGGACAGCTCCTCCACCGCCTCCGCGAACTTCTCCGCGTAGAGGCCGGTGACGGTGTCCTCCGGGCTGGCGGTGCCCAGCACCCAGGAGTGGGCCCAGGCGTCGGTGTCGGTCTCCGAATCGCCGCAGGCGGTCAGGGCGGCTGCCATGCCGCAGGCCAGGGCGGCAGCCATCAGGCACAGGAGGAATTTTCTCAGTTTTTTCATCTCGTCCGTCCTCCTTTACACCAGGCACATACTGATGGCCGGGATAAACGTCACCAGCAGCAGCACGACCAGGAACAGCAAAATCATGGGGATGGCCTTCCTTGCGATGGACATAACGGGCACGTCGCTGAGGGAGGAGGCCACGAACAGGTTGACGCCGATGGGCGGGGTGACAAAGCCGATGGCCAGGTTGACCACCATGATGACGCCGAAGTGGACGGCGTCCAGCCCGAAGGACTCGGCAATGGGCAGCAGGATGGGGGTCAAAATCATGATGGCGGGAGAGGTGTCCAGCACCATGCCCACCACCAGCAGCAGCACGTTGATGATGAGCAGCACGACGATCTTGTTGGAGAAGCTGCCCGCGATCCAGCTGGAGACGTTCTGCGGCACCTGCATCAGGGTCAGGATGCGGGAGAAGGCCACGGAGGAGGCCAGCAGGAACAGGATGGGGGCGTAGGTGCGGGTGGCGTTCACCATGATCTCCCACAGATCCCGGAGCTTCAGGGTGCGGTAGACGAACAGGCTGATGATGAGGGAGTACAGCACAGCGATGCAGGCCGCCTCGGTGGGGGAGGTGACGCCGGAATAGATGCACCCCAGGATGATGATGGGGGGTCAGCAGTGCCCAGAAGGAGCGGAACAGCACCGAGCGGAAGCCCTCCGCGTGGAGCTCATCCACCACCTTGCCGATGGCGGCCTTGTCCTCGCCGTGGCGCTTGCAGTAGAAGATGGAGTAGCCGATGAGAACGGCGGCGATCATGAAGCCGGGGATGATACCGGCGATAAACAGCGAGCTGACCGACGCGCCGGAGGCCTGGCCGTAGAGGATGAAGGGAATGGAGGGCGGGATGATGACCCCCAGGCCGCCGGCCACGGCCACCAGCGACACGGCGAACTTCTTGTCGTAGCCCATCTCCAGCATGATGGGGATGGTCATGGACCCCACCGCCGCCACGGTGGCGGGGGCGGAGCCGGAGATGGCCCCGAAGAACAGACAGGTGATGACCACCGCGCAGGGAATACCGGCGGTGCGGTTGCCGATGAAGTAGGAGAACACGTCAAACAGCCGCTTGGACACGCCGCCCCGGGTCATGATGAGGCCGGAGAGGACGAACAGCGGAATGGCCAGCAGGGTGGTCTGGTTGATGCCGCCCACCATGGCCCGGAGGACGTACACGCCGGAGACGGTGACGGTGGAGGAGAGCAGGCTGGGGAGCATACTGCCCACGGCCACGGCGATGCCCACCGGGACGGCCAGGCACAGCAGCACCACAAAGATGAGGATGACCAGCGCTGTCATGCTTCACCGCCTCCTTTCACCGCCAGGCGAAGGTTCTCCACCCAGGCCTGGCACACCCGCACCAGCAGCAGCAGGAAGCCCACCAGCGGGGAGGACTGGATGCAGTACATGGGGATGTGGAGGGCGGAGCTGGTGGCCCCGCTGGCGATGGCCTGCCGCACGTAGGTGAAGCAGTAGGGCAGCATGATGAGGCAGAACACGATGACGATGGTGTGGCGCACCACCTTCATCCAGGCCGCGGCCCGGGGCGGCAGCAGGTTCTGCACCTGGGTGATTTTGATGGAGATGCGCTTTTTGACGCAGTAGCTGACGGACAGGAAGGCGGACCACACCAGCAGATACCGGGTCAGTTCGTCCGTCCAGGTCAGGGAGTTGTTGAACACCCGCCGGGAGATGACCTGAGCGCTCATAAACACCACAATGCCGATGAGCAGCAGCACCATCAGCACTTCCTCCAGTTTGTTGTCGATCAATCTTAGAATTTTCATTTACATTCCCTCTTTCTCATAGGCAAATTCGATTGATTTCAAGATTTGACCTAACTATCGTCCCCAGTTTAACAAAAAGTTCACAATACTGCAAGGGGAAACCTATTGGTTGAGCAAAAAAATTATTTTTTTCTCAAATCACGAAAAAACAGCGGGGACGCCTGGATGGGAGGCGTCCCCGCTGGGGAAATTTTCAATTAGCAATGAGCAATGTGCATGAAGTAAAACGATACCTTCGTTGTCTCCCTGCGGCGAGGTGAGCCAGCCGGGTTCTGAGAGCGTTCCCGCAAAGAGCAGGGCTGAAAGTTCGTCCATTGCACATTGCACATTGCAAATTGATTACAGCTCTCGGATGGCGTCCTTCATTTCCTTCACGAACCGGGACACCGGCTCCACGGCCTCCCGGCCATACTGGCCGATGAGCCGGACGATGGCAGAGCCGACAATGACGCCGTCGGCGGACTGGGCCATTTTCCGGGCGGTCTCCGGGTTGGAGATGCCGAAGCCGATGCAGGCGGGGATGTCCTTCCCCTCCTTGACCAGCCGCACCATGGCCCCTACGTCAGTGGTGATTTGGCTGCGGACGCCGGTGACGCCCAGGGAGGACACGCAGTAGACGAAGCCTTCCGCGTCGGCGGCGATGGTCTTGATGCGCTGGTGGGAGGTGGGGGCGATGAGGCTGACCAGCTCCAGGCCGTACTTCCGGCAGGCGGGGGCGAAGTCGCCCTTCTCCTCAAAGGGCACGTCGGGCAGGATCAGCCCCTGCATTCCCGCCTCCGCGGCGCGGGCGCAGAATTTCTCGGTGCCGTAGTGGTAGACCACGTTGGCGTAGGTCATGAACACCATGGGGACGGTGAGGCCGTCCTCCTTCCGCAGGGTCTGGGCCAGAGCGAACACGTCGTCGGTGGTGCAGCCGTTGGAGAGGGCGCGGAGGTTGGCCCCCTGAATAACGGGGCCTTCGGCGGTGGGGTCGGAGAAGGGGATGCCCAGCTCCACCAGGTCCGCGCCGTTTTCCACCATGGCGCAGACCAGCTTGCGGGTGGTCTCCAGGTCGGGGTCCCCGCAGGTGATGAAGGGGATAAAAGCCTTGCCGTTCTGGAATGCGTCTGCAATTTTAATCATCGTACAGTTCCTCCCCCCGGTAGCGGGCCATCGCCGCGCAGTCCTTGTCACCACGGCCGGAAAGGGTGATGACAATGATTTGGTCTTTCCGCATGGTCGGGGCAATTTTGATGGCGTGAGCCACGGCATGGGCCGACTCGATGGCGGGGATGATGCCCTCGGTGCGGCTCAGGTACTCGAAGGCACAGACGGCCTCCTCGTCGGTGACGCCCACATACTCCGCCCGGCCGATGTCGTGGAGCCAGGCGTGTTCCGGGCCCACGCCGGGGTAGTCCAGCCCGGCGGAGATGGAGTACACCGGGGCGATTTGACCGTATTCGTCCTGGCAGAAGTAGCTCTTCATGCCGTGGAAAATGCCCAGGCTGCCGGTGTTGATGGTGGCGGCGGTCTCCCAGGTGTCGATGCCCCGCCCGGCAGCCTCGCAGCCGATGAGCTTCACGTCCTTGTCGTCAATGAAATGGTAGAAGGAGCCAATGGCGTTGGACCCGCCGCCTACGCAGGCCAGCACCACGTCGGGCAGACGGCCCTCGGCCTCCAGGATCTGCTGCTTCATCTCCTGGGAGATGACGGCCTGGAAGTCCCGGACGATGGTGGGGAAGGGATGGGGCCCCATGCAGGACCCCAGCAGATAGTGGGTGTCGGCGATGCGGTTGGTCCACTCCCGCATACACTCAGAGACGGCGTCCTTCAACGTGGCGGTGCCGGTCTCCACGCCGTGGACGCGGGCGCCCATCAGCCGCATACGGAACACGTTCAGGGCCTGCCGTTCCATGTCCACCTTGCCCATGTACACGTCGCACTCCATGCCCATATAGGCCGCCACGGTGGCGGTGGCCACGCCGTGCTGCCCCGCGCCGGTCTCCGCGATGAGGCGGGTCTTGCCCATCTTCTTGGCCAGCAGGGCCTGCCCCAGGGCGTTGTTGATTTTGTGCGCGCCGGTGTGGTTCAAATCTTCCCGTTTCAGGTAGATTTTCGCGCCGCCCAGGTCTTTGGTCATTTTCTCCGCATAATAGAGGTTGGAGGGGCGGTTGGCGTAGTTGGTGAACAGCTCGTGCAGCTCCGCCTGGAACTGCGGGTCGTCCTTAAAGTAGTTGTAGGCGTCCTCCAGCTCGATGACAGCGTTCATCAGCGTCTCCGGGATGTACTGTCCGCCGTGGATGCCGAAGCGTCCGTTTGACATAGGGGGGTCACTCCTTTGTGAGAGGTTTTGGGGAAAAGAAAAAGGGGAAGTAAAATGTACCCAAGAAAGTGGACACAAGAGTTTGTGTAAGAATCAAGACGT
>JAJQAS010000135.1 GCA_021203685.1 Clostridiales bacterium
CCTCGTCTTCCGCTCCAATCGAAAGGCCCACTATGTTGGGTCTTTCTCTTTTGCTCGGTGGAAGGAGTCGAACTCGCTACCTCCACCCAAAATCCGCCGGTCAGGCGGATTTTTGCAATCAGAGGTTCCCGGCGCCCGGAAAAGGCGCAAGACTTTTCCGGGACAGGGTAGCGGGTTCGAGCCTCGTCTTCCGCTCCAATCGAAAGGCCCACTATGTTGGGTCTTTCTCTTTTGCTCGGTGGAAGGAGTCGAACTCGCTACCTCCACCCAAAATCCGCCGGTCAGGCGGATTTTTGCAATCAGAGGTTCCCGGCGCCCGGAAAAGGCGCAAGACTTTTCCGGGACAGGGTAGCGGGTTCGAGCCTCGTCTTCCGCTCCATGTAAAAAGGGACTTGCTGCGGCAGGTCCCTTTTCTTTGCGCTCTTAGGGGTGAACTCGCTACCTCCACTCAAAATCCGCTTCAGGCGGATTTTTGCAATCAGAGGTTCCCGGCTCCCTGTCATTGCACATTGCTAATTGCTAATTGTCAATGCGCTCCGTACACCCCGCCGCCGATGAACTCCCGCAGCAGGCTGTCTTTGGGCACCAACTCCGGGTCGATGGGTTCAAACTTCTCGAAGGCCGCGATCATCCGCAGTATATCCTTCCGGCGGATGTCCTCTTTGGGGATGGCGTTGAACAGAGGCTGGGCGTAGTGGCACATGACGTTGACCTCGTAGGGCAGGGACGAGTCAAAGAGCAGATTGGCCCGGTTCTTATAGGGAGAGATGTAGAGCTTTTCTCCCCGGCGGATGTTGTCCCACATGGCGAAGGTGCGCAGCACCTCTGTCCCCCGGAAGTTCATATCCCGGACGCTGCGGCGGGTCAGCCGCATCCAGGTGCCCTTGAACACCACCTCCCCGTGGTCCAGCACGTTGGAGCGGGCGGAGAGGTAGATTTTGAACGCCTCCGGGTGGCGGCCCCCCAGGTCATCGTTGAGGGCGTGGATGCCCTCGAACACCGCCACCTCGTCCGGCCCCAGCCGGAGGGGGGTACACCGGCTGGTGTCCCGCATGTGCCGGGGGAAGTCGAACCGGGGGATGAGCACCTCCTCCCCACGGGAAAGGGCCTGGAAGTGCTCGTGGAGCAGCTCCATGTCCATGCACAGAGGGGACTCGAAGTCATAATCCCCGGAGGGCGTGCGGGGGGCGGTGGCCGGGTCCACCGAGATGAAGTAGTTGTCCAGGGAGACGCTGTGGGTCTTGATGCCCTTTTTCAGCAGGGCGTCCTGGAGCTTCAGGGAGGAGGTGGTCTTGCCCGACCCGGAGGGGCCAGCCAGCAGCACAATGGGGCTGTTGCGCCGGTTTTCCGCGATCAGGTCGGCGGCCTGCTCCACCTTGCGGTCGTAGTTGCGATCCCCCATGGCGAGGAATTCCGCCGGGCTTTTTGCCATCAGATTGATTTCTTCTAGTTGAAATGCCATTGTGTAATACTCCTGGTAGTCGCTGCGCTTGTTGTGGGAGCGGGAAACCCCTCCGCCACCGCCTAAAGGCGGCGGCCTCCTCCCCTTTCAGGGCAGGGAGCACAGCGGAAGTGCCGCTTGACGGCGGAGGCAAGAGGGGTGGTCGGTTGAGGAATGATAGCTCTTTACAAAAAAGCCTATGCTCCATTGGGCAAAATCGCCACAGAAAAACCGCTGCGTTCGTGTACCTAACCCAGCAGCCCCCGGTGGAACTCCACCAGCGCCCGTTTATCCCGGCAGATGGCGTCGATGCGGTCGATGTACTCTTTGGGGTACTTGGGGTTGGTGAGGCGGACGATCTTCCCGGTAGCGGGGTCGGTGAGCTTGGTGGAGCCGCCCGCCCCCAGGGCAACGATGGTGTGCAGCTCCTCCATGATACAGATGTTGTACAGCCCCTCCTCCCCCGGCTTGCACCAGCCAATGTTTTCCAACGCGCCGGTCATGTACTTCTGCCGGTAGAGGTAGTAGGGGGCGTAGCCCGCCTGCCACAGCCGGGGCCAGGCGTAGTCCAGCATGGCGCGGGTCTCCTCCCCGGTGGGGAGGCCCTGCCGCTCCATTTTCAGCCGGGAGCCTTTTTTCAGGGCCAGGGTGTGGACGGTGATGTTCTCCGGGGCCAGGTCGATGACCTGCTCCAACGTGCCGCGAAAGCCCGACCGTGTGTCCTGGGGCAGTCCGGCAATTAAGTCCATATTGACGGAAGGCAGTCCCGCCGCCCGGACGGTCTGGTAAGCCTGCAAAATGTCCTCAGCGGTGTGGGCGCGGCCCATGGCCCGGAGAACGTGGTCCTCCATGGTCTGGGGGTTCACCGACACACGGCCCACGCCGTGCTTGCGCAGCACGGCCATCTTCTCCGCCGTGATGGTGTCGGGCCGCCCAGCCTCCACGGTGAACTCCGTCAGCCGGGACAGGTCGAAGGCCCCCCGCAGGTGGGTCAGCAGCCGGTCCATCTGGTCGGCGGAGAGGGTGGTGGGGGTGCCGCCGCCCATGTAAATGGTGCGGACGTGCAGCCCCGCCTCGTCCAGCAGGGCGGCCACCGCGTCGATCTCCCGGTGGAGGGCCTCCAAAAACGGTTCCACCAGCCGAAGCGCCTGCTTCACGTCCGCCGAGACGAAGGAGCAGTAGGCGCAGCGGGTGGGACAGAAGGGGATGCCCACGTAGAGGGAAAGCTCGTCGGGCCGCAGGCTGTTTTTGGCCCGGAGGCCCGCCTTGGCCGCCTCCAGCGCCAGCTCGGTGCGACTCTCGGAGACGAAATATTCGTGGTAAAACTGCTCACGGGTCTGCTGCTCGGTCAGGCCGGATTCCAGGGCGCGGCTGGCCAGCTTGGCGGGGCGGATGCCCGTCAGCGCGCCCCAGGGGGGCGCTTCTCCAAGAATAGGCAGCGCCGCCCGGTAGAAGGACTGCTTCACCGCCCGCTGGAGCAGGCGGTCTCGTTCCAGTTTTTCTGCCCCGGCGGGGACGGTGACGCTGGCAGCGCCGGTGGTTTCCCATCCCTCCAGCCGGAGGCGGGTCTCGGCGGCGGCGGCATCCCCCTCCACCCGGAGGGTGGACTGGCAGGCGTCGCCGCCCGCCTCAAAGCTGCCACCGTCCGGGTAGACGGGCTTCTGGCCGGGGAACAGCACCATCATGATCTGTTCCACCGCGTAGCGGTATTGATGTCCGGTTAAATAGAGTTCCATGTTATCACTCAGGTTGACGTAAAGTGTAAGGGTTGTTCCTTTGAATTAGCATTGAGGTGAAACCCCTCCACCATGCTTCGCATGGTCCCCCTCCCCTTTCAGGGGAGGCGAGGGGGGCAACTGCTTCTTGGTTGGTTTCGCTTTTTTTGCTCAAATAGGACTAATTTTGAAACGAAATATACGCAATAGAGTACCTTTCCCCTTAACAAACATCCTTTTGTAACCGACCACCCCTCTTGCCTCCCCTGAAAGGGGAGGTGGCACGGCTTTAGCCGTGACGGAGGGGTTTCTGGCACAGGGCTGAGCAAAGTTATTTCGACTGGTTTGATGGGATAGCCAATCATTCAAAGAGCGACCGCAGATTCTGGGTGATGCGCTGCTCAAACCCGTCCAACGTGTCCAGCTCCTCCTGGGTGAACCCGGCGCAGCGCAGCCGCAGGATCTCCTCCTTGGCGTGGGCGATGTCCTGGAGCAGGGGCTGGGCCTCTTTGGTCAGTTCGATCTCCGGGGCAGGGCGTTTTTTGTTTTTGGGCAGGATGCGGAGCATTTCCCGCTTTTCCAGCTGCTCCAGCCCCCGTTTGACCTGGTTTTTGGGCAGACCTGAGAAGTCCACCAGTTCGTCCACGGTGACGATCTCCGCGTCGCTGCTCAGGCAGGCCAGCAACTCCACCTCGGTCAGCGTCACCTGCTGCACCTCGGCGACGGATGTGAAATACCGCTCCAGCAGCTTCCGGTAGCGGTACTGCTCCGTCAGCAGCCCCTCCCGCTGGATGGCGGGCAGATGGACGGTGGGGCGCTCAGTGCCCAGCTTTTTGGTGCCGGAGGCGATGGCGGGGGCCACCAGGCCGTCCTTGGCGGCGGCGATGAGGAAGCGGTAGATGCGGGGGGCCTGTTCCTCGTACTCCTCGTCGGTGTAGATGTCCTTGTAGAATTTCTGGTAGTCCTGAAACACCTTCAATTTGGTCTGGACGGTGCCGGTCAGGGTGGCACTCTGGGCCACCAGACTGCCCTTGGTCTTGACGTAGTAGTACACCGGGGCCTGGATGGCCTGGACGGTCTTTACATGGCGCAGATATTCCAGATTAAAGAGGAAATCCTCGCACCAGTGGACTTCCACGTTCATCCGCAGACCGGTTCGCCGGAGGATGTCTCCCCGGTAGAGCTTGTTCCACAGCACGCCGTAGTAGAAGTCGGCGGGGCTTTCCATCATGTACTCGGCGTACTCCTGGAGGGTGAGGATGGCGTTTTCCTGAATGCTGCCCTTGTGGGCCAGCTTGTCCCCCACCACCCGGTAGAAGTCCGCCACCACCAGGTCGCAGCCGGAGCGCTGGGCGCAGCCCACCATCAGCCGGGTGGCGTCGGGGGTGACCCAGTCGTCGCTATCCAAAAATTGGATGTACTCCCCCTGGGCGGCGTCGATGCCCTGGTTCCGGCTGTCGGAGACGCCGGAGTTTTCCTTGTCGATGAGCCGGACCCGTGGGTCGTCGTCGGCGAAAGCCCGGCACAGGGCGCCGGAGCTGTCGGTGCTGCCATCGTTAATTAAAATCAGTTCCAGGTTTTTGTACTCCTGGTGGAGGACGCTGTCCACGCAGCGCTCCAGCGTCCCCTCCGCGTTGTAGACGGGGACAATGATGCTTACAAGTGGTTCCATGTTCTTCCTCTCCCTCGTCAAAAAACATATGCAGGCGCGTTTAGAAAATCTGCGTATTCCTTTCACTCAGCTTTATGAGCATTTTAGCTCTCAGCTTTCTTGTCAGCTGTTCGTTTTAGCCTGGTAGCGCCAAACTAACGGCTAACAGCTAATGGCTAATAGCTTATCAAAAAATATGCGCGTTCCGCATGGCATACATCAAATAGGGGTTTCCCTGCCGCTCTGCGGAGAGGCGGGTGGCCCCCTCGTGGCCGGGGTAGACCTTGTAGTCGCCCTCCAGCTGGCCCAGCCGTTTCAGGGAGGCCATCATGTCCGCCGTGGAGCTGGTCTCGAAGTCGGTGCGGCCGCAGGCCCCGGCGAAGAGGGTGTCCCCGGTAAAGAGGCAGTCCTCCACCATCAGGCAGACCCCGCCCTGGGTGTGGCCGGGGGTGGACAGCACCCGGATGGTGTGGCTGCCCAGGGTGACGGTGTCCCCCTCGTCGTAGAAGCGGACGCCCTCCACCCCCTCCAGCGACACCGGCCGGAAGAAGCTGGCCGGAGCCAAGGGATAGTCGGCCCGGTGAATATACACCGGGACGTCCCGGTCAGGATGCTCCGCTTTCAGCGCGGAGAGGGCGGCTTTGACGCCGCCGATGTGGTCAAAGTGTCCGTGGGTCAGCAAGATCATCTTCACCTGGTACCCCGCTTCTTCGGCCTGGGTGACCACCCGGCGGCCATAGTCCCCCGGATCGATGAGGGCGGCGTCTTTGGTGGCCTCGTCGCCCAGGATATAACAGTTGGTCTCCACCGGCCCAACGACCAGCCCCTTTACAAACATGGCATAAAACCCCTTTGTTTTATTTGTGGTTTTTTGTACGGCAATTGCAGACGTTTTCCCTCAAGCAACTGCCGTTTCTTGCTCTCCAATCCTGTAGGGGCGGCCCTCGGCCGCCCGGGGCAAGCAGATGGTTCCTGCGGGCGGCCAAGGGCCGCCCCTACTCCGTCTTTGGCTTGCAGTACCTGGCTAACAGCTAATAGCTCATCACAAATCATACAGCAGCGTGACCGGCCCGTCGTTGACGCTGGCCACCTGCATGGACGCGCCGAACTCCCCGTGCTCCACATGGAACCCCTGCTCCCGGCAGCACGCCATGAAATGCTCATAGAGGGGAACGGCCTGCTGGGGCTTGGCGGCGTGGGAGAACCCCGGTCGGCGGGATTTCAAATCGGCGTAGAGGGTAAACTGGCTGACCACCAGCAGACTGCCGCCCACAGCAGCCAAGTCCAAGTTCATTTTGCCCTGCTCGTCCTTGAATACCCGCAGGCGGCAGATCTTTTCCGCCAGGCGGCGGGCGGTGTCCTCGGTGTCCTCCGGGCCGACGCCCAGCAGCACCAGATAGCCCCGCCCGATCTGGCCCACCACCGCCCCGTCGATGGAGACGGAGGCGGAGGAGACCCGTGTGACAACTGCTCGCATATGGTTTGGCTCCTTTTGCGTTCAAATAGGGTGGTTTCCCTCAAATCAATCGTTAGCTGTTAATTTGGATGCTGCCCATCGAAAGCGCAGCGCCGAAAAGACAGCACTGCCAAGCTGACAGCTAACGGCTAATAGCTAAAAGCTAATTCTTCCCTCTTGTCACGGACATAATGCCGGAAATGCCGTGGATGCGGCGCATGACCGCGTCCAGCTCGTACCGGTCCCGGACGCAGAGCTGCACATAGACGGTGGCGTAGCCATCGGGGGTGCCCTTGGCGGAGATGGCGTCTGTCCGCACCTTGGCGGCGGAGAGGGCCGAAGCGATATCCAAAAACAGGTTGGGCCGATCCTTGGCGTAGACCTCCAGGCTGGTGTGGTACTCCTTCTGTTCCGACGCGGCCCAGCCCACCTCGATCCACCGGCCCCGCTCCTCCGGCTTGCGCCGCTTGGGGTCGGCGTTGGGGCAGTCCGCCCGGTGGACGGAGACGCCGTAGCCCTTGGTGATGAAGCCCACGATGTTGTCCCCCGGCACGGGCAGACAGCACTTGGCAAACTTCACCAGGCAGTTGTCCACTCCTTCCACCACGGCGCCGCTCTTGGAGACGGTGCGCTTGCGGCCCTGCTCTAGGGGAGGTGGCGGCAGAGTGGTCTGGACGTGGATGGCCTGGGCTTCCTCGGTCAGCTGTGGCTCGGCCAGAGCCGCCTGGTCTTTGCGCTCCTTGACGATGGCGGCCATTTCGCTCTTGATGCGGTTCACCGCCTTGAGGGCGGTCAGGCCGCCGTAGCCGATGGCGGCGTACATATCCTCCAGCGAGCCGAACTGCACCTTTTTCAGGATGCGGGGCAGCACGTCCTCGGTGGAGATTTCCGCGATGGTGTAGCCGTTGCGCTTCATCTCCGCCTCGAAGGAGGCGCGGCCGTTGACGATGTTCTCGCTGCGGCGCTCCCGCTTGAACCACTGACGAATCTTGTTCCGGGCCTCGTTGCTCTTGCACAGCTTCATCCAGTCCCGGCTGGGGCCTTTGGCCACCTTGGAGGTCTGAATCTCCACGATGTCGCCGTTTTGCAGCTGGGTGTCGTAGGGCACCAGCCGCCCGTTGACCTTGGCCCCGATCATGTGGTTGCCCACGGCGGAGTGGATGGAATAGGCGAAGTCGATGGGCGTGGAACCGGCGGGCAGGCCCTTTACCTCCCCCTTGGGGGTAAAGACGAACACCTCGTCGGAGAACAGGTCCACCTTGAGGCTCTTGACGAACTCCTCCGCGTCGGTGTCCTGCTGGCTCTCCAGCAGCTTGCGCACCCACTCGTAGGTCTCCTCTCCCCCGTTGGAGCCGTTGATGCCCTGTTTGTACTTCCAGTGGGCGGCGATGCCGTATTCCGCCGTCTCGTGCATATCCCAGGTGCGAATTTGTACCTCGAAGGGGATGCCCTCCCGGCCAATGACCGTGGTGTGGAGGGACTGGTACATATTGGGCTTCGGGGTGGAGATATAGTCCTTGAACCGCCCCGGCACCGGCTTGAACATATCGTGGACGTGGCCCAGGGCGTTGTAGCAGTCGGGGATGGTGTCCACGATGATGCGCAGGGCGTACAGGTCGAAGATCTCGTCCAGCGTCCGGTGCTGGGCGTACATTTTTCGGTAAATCGAGTAGATGTGCTTGGCCCGGCTGGTGATGGTACACTCGATGTGTTCCCGGTCCATCCGCTCCTTGATGCGGTTCTGGGTGGAGACCAGGAACTCCTGGTGGCGGCTGAACCGCTGGTTCAGCTGGTTTTCGATGTCCTTGTAGGCCACCGGGTCCAGGTACTGGATGGCCAGATCCTCCAGCTCATACTTGATTTTGGACATACCCAGCCGGTGGGCGATGGGGGCGTAAATTTCCATCGTCTCCAGGGATTTTTCCCGCTGCTTTTTGGGGGTCTGGTACTGCATGGTGCGCATATTGTGCAGCCGGTCGCACAGCTTCACCAGCACCACCCGGATGTCCTTGCTCATGGCCATGAGCATTTTCCGCAGGTTCTCCATCTGCTTTTCGGCCAGGGTCAGCTGGATGCGGGTCAGCTTGGTGACCCCCTCCACCAGGTCGGCCACCGAGTCCCCAAAGAGCTGGGCGATCTCCTCGTGGGTGGAGTCGGTGTCCTCGATGCAGTCGTGGAGCAGCGCCGCCAGCAGCGACTCGGTGTCCAGTTTCAGGTCGGCCACGATGTCCGCCACCGCCAGGGGGTGGGTGATGTAGGGGGTGCCGTCCCGGCGCATTTGCTTGGAGTGTTTTTCGTCCGCGTACTGGAAGGCGGAATAGAGCAGCTTGGTGTCCAAATTGGGGTTGTATTCCAGCACCTTTTCCTCTAATGCGTGATAGCGTTCCAAAATGGGGTCCATAAACCATCCTCCCTTCTCGGTTTCTCTCTCTGTCTCTCTCTAAAAGCTCTGTGAAAATGCTTATCTGGGTACTTTTTGCTTTTGCCTCAACGCTTTTGTTCAGAAACGCTTCCCGGCAAACCGCCGGGTGTTCCCGTTCTGTTCCGTCCGCCGAGGGGAAACGCCGCCGCCTGACCACTTGAGCCTGGGCATTGTGTTCCCCCGCCGGGGCTTCCCGTCGGGGAGGGTGTGGAGCTGCTCCACCGCCCATGTTTCCCGCAGCAGCACCGGATGTGGGGGCAGGAACGCGGGGCAGCCCCCATAGAGTCTCTCTTCTCTGGCTTTGGCCCGCTCCGCCCGGTGAGCGGCGGCGATAAACTCTCTTTCCGCCTGTTTTACCCAGGCGGGTTCCTCCGGCGGCGACCAGAACGCGGGCTTCGGCTCATCGTCAGCGTGTAACGTGCGCACATAGTCTGTCCAGTTCACTGGCAGCACCCGCGGGTCCTCCCTCTGCAAGGTCACTTTCATGGATGGTTCCCCCCTCCCTGTTCGCCGCCTTCCTCCGGCGGCTCGTCTCCCTGCGCCTGCCGCCGGAGCTTTTGCAGCACGGCGGAGGCGTTTAAGTCCACCTTGCCCTCCTGCCGGCGCAGACAGACCTGCACCTGCCGGGCGGACCAGTTCAGGTCGATGAGGCCCCGCTCCTGGAACACCTCCAGGCAGACCAGAGTGGTGGAGCAGGGTTGGTTCCACCCGGCGGCATCGGAGACGTGCCGGGCCAGATCCAGGGGGTTCTCGCTGAGGGTGGACGGCCCGCCGGGCCGGGCGATGTACCGCCAGACGGCCACAAAGTTCCGCCGCTGGGGCACCAGCCGCGCCAGCTCTCGCCGGGGCAGCGTCTCCCCCGCCTGGTAGCGTTGGTAGAGCTGCAAGTCCCGCTGTATGGGGGACAGGCTGCGGCGCAGGTCGGTGACCAGCAGCTGCACCGTGCGGCTGCCCCGGTAGGCGTTGATCTGGGGGTAAAAGGCCACGTCCACCTGACTGCCGGGCTGGAGGCCCGTCTCCTGGAGAGAGCAGGAGAAGAAGATGGCGTCCAGCACCACACCGCCGTGTTCCAGCTGGAGACGGGTGTGCCGCCCGCCTCCCACGCAGGAGCAGTTCAGCACCCACGCCCCTTCCAGCAGGAAGGTGGGCCGGGGGTTGCCGATGCCATAGGGCTCCAGCGACTGGAGGGCCTCCACCTGGGGGATGGTCAGCTCTCTGGGCCCGGGGAGGGCCACGTCGATGTCCAGCTGCCGGTGGCCGTCCTCCGGCGGCGGCGTGGCGGCAGCAATGGCGGTCATCCTGACCCGGAATTCGGTGAGGTGCTCCGCCGCAATGGTGAAACCGGCGGCCTGTTCGTGGCCGCCGAAGGTCTCCAGCAAATCGGCGCATTGCTCCAGCGCCTCAAAAAGGCTGAACCCCCCATTGGAGCGGCAGGAGCCTTTGCCTTTGCCGTGTTCCATGCAGATCATCACCACCGGCATCTGGTAGCGTTCCACCAGCCGGGAGACCACAATGCCCACCACGCCCTGGTGCCAGTTCTCCCCGGCCAATATAATGATATGCTCCCGCATGGAGGGGTGCTGTTCCAGCAGGGCGGCGCACTGTTCAAAAATCTCCAGCTCCACCGCCTGCCGCTCCCGGTTCAGCTCGCACAGCTGCTGGGCGTCGGCGTGGGCCTGGGCCAGGTCGTCGGTCATCAGCAGGTGGACCGTCAAGTCGGGGCAGCCCATCCGCCCGGCGGCGTTCATCCGGGGGGCCAGGGAGTAGCTGATGGAGGTGGCGGTCAGCGTCTTTTCCTCCAGCCCTGTCTCCTGCAGCAGGGCGCGGAGGCCGGGCCGCCGGGTGCGCTGGAGCTGCTCCAGCCCCATGGCAACGATGGCCCGGTTCTCGCCGGTCAGCTCCATTACGTCGGCCACGGTTCCGATGGCCGCCAGGTCGGCGTAAGCCAGGAACATCTGGCGGCGCCGGGCGGGAGGCGTCAGCGCCAGAGCCACCTTCAGGGCCACGCCCACTCCTGCCAGATGCTTGAAGGGGTAGGGGCAGCCGGGCTGGTGGGGGTTCACCACGGCGCAGGCGTCGGGCAACTCCGGCTTACAGGCGTGGTGGTCGGTGATGACCACGTCTATGCCCAGCTCCCGGGCGAACTCGATCTCCTCCAGGTTGGTGATGCCGCAGTCCACCGTGACGATGAGGGAAATGCGCTGCTTCCGCAGCTCCAGCAGGGCTTCCCGGTTCAGGGAGTACCCCTCGCTGAGCCGGTTGGGGACGTGGGGCAGTACCTTGCCCCCCATGGCCCGCAGGTGGGTGGTCAGCAGGCAGGTAGAGGTGATGCCGTCCACGTCGTAGTCGCCGTAGACGCAGATGCGCTCCCCGGTCTCAACGGCCCGGCGGATACGCTCCACCGCGGCCGCCATGCCCCGCATCTCCATGGGGTCGTGGAGCAGCTCCGGCCCACAGGCCAAGGCGGCCCGGGCCTCCTGTGCCGTGCGGCAGCCTCTGGCGGCCAGCACCCGTGCCGTCAGGGAGGGGATGCCCGCCTGTTCGATCTCCGCGGCCCCGTCCTGGCCGGGCCGCGTCCGCCAATGCTTATACTTCATACGTCACGCCTCATGTCCGAATCCCCGGCGTACCTCCCACCCCGGGGCAATGAGAAAAGGGTATATTTTGTATAGTATAGCAAACCTGATTTCATTTTACAATGGGTTTTCCCCGGTTTTGGCGAAAAAAAGAGAACAGACCGCTCCGCCGTTCTGTTCTCCTAAAAAGAAAAAAGCCCCACAGCGGCCGTGTGATCCCAATTAAACCTGCACCGTATGGGCAGGTGGGTCGCTGCCCCATGATTTTACTGCTACCAGCTTCCGGTTTTTGGCCGGGAGGTCTGCAAACCATCACGGGAAACCTGCGTCCCTTTTGTGAAATGTGGGTTTAAATGAGGGATCATCACGCACCCCGCAGGGCCTGATTTGGTGATGTTAGGTTGTTGCGTGCTGCCGCGCTTTATTCGTCCTCGTCGTCGAAGAAGTTTTCCACGTAGTACTGATAGACCTCCTCGATCTCCTCGTCGGAGTCCAGGGTGGTCAGCAGTTCCTCGCCGTTTTCCACGATGACGCGCATGAGGATGAGGCCGTAGTCCTCCTCGTCGTCCGTGAAATCCGGCTCCTCGTCCTCGGGCACCGTGGGGAGGAAGGCGATATAGCACTGGCCCTTGTATTCAAAGGTGTCGAGGTATTCCAGCGTGACCTCGTCCCCGTCCTCGCTGGTCAGGGAGTAGAAGGTGGGGCCAAAGTTCTCGTCCATTTCGTTGGCGTCGTTGGTGGGCTTGTCGCTCATGGGGTTCACCAGCCTTTCCACCAGTATTGTAACCGAAAGCCGGGCAAATTGCAAGAGCAATTTCACGGGCAATTTCAAAGGCAATTTCATGGCGAAAATGGGAACCTTTGTTCATTTGTCAATGATGTGAAACTGGGAAAAGGGAAAGAGTTTATTGGTTAGAGCAGCGGTTTTGCTGACGGAGGGAGGGCGAAGCCCGACCGAGGTCAGCAAAACCGGTCGGCCTCCAGCTCCTGCCGCTTCTGAATCGGCGTTTTCCATCCAAGCACAGACATCGGTATTCGGTTCGAGCGACGTAAAT
>JAJQAS010000271.1 GCA_021203685.1 Clostridiales bacterium
TCAAGCAAATCTTCTTTCGTTTTTTCACTGTCTACTTGACAGGGGGCACTTCAATGAGACTCTGCGGCGTATTTTTGCATTTGTTTGTCTGTAAAGTGAGGGTTATTCCCCTGGTAATGTCTCGTTGGATTTCTCTGTCTCCTTCGCCCGGTGGTAGGAGACCCCCTTGTTGACCAGCTGCCGGAGAATGTCGTAGATCACGGCGAACACCGGCACCCCCACCAGCACGCCGCCAAAGCCGAACAACCCGCGGAATGTAATGATGGCGAACAGCACCCTGAAACTGGAGAGACCCGTCACGTTGCCCAGGAGGCGGGGGCCGAGGTAGTTGCCGTCAAACTGCTGGAGCACCAGGAGAAACACCAGGAAAATGAGGGATTTCACCGGACTGACCATCAGAATCAGCAGGAACGAGGGGATCATGCCGATGTAAGGCCCGAAGAAGGGGATGACGTTGGTCACGCCCACGATGACGCTGATGAGCACCGCGTAAGGCATTCGCAGGATGAGCATACCGATGAAGCAGATGATTCCGATGATGAGCGAGTCGATGAGCCGCCCGCTGATGAAGCCGCTGAAGGCCCGGTCCGCGAAGCGGAACTCCCGCAAGATAACCTTCGACCACCGCTTGCCGAACACGCTGTAGTTCAGCTTTTTGGCCTGCCGGGCGAAGGTCTTGCGGAACCCCAGAATGTAGATGGCGGCGACGATGCCCAAGAACAGGTTGCTGAGCACCGTAACGGCGCTGGCCACGCCGCTGGAGACGCCGCCCACCAGCGTTTCCAAGTTGGGCAGCACCTTGGAGAGCAGCCACTCCGGCAGAGAAGTGGAGACACTGTCGGAGAACTGGGTGATGTAGTTGCTCAGGGTCTCGTTGTCGCCCACATAGAGCAGCAGCCAGTTGGAAAACTGCTCCACGCTGTTGGGGATCAGCCGCAGCACCGAGCGGATGCTGTCCAGCAGGGTGGGCACCACCAGGATGAGCAGAATGGCGATGACCGCCAGGGCCAGCAGCAGGGTGATGGCGATGCTCAGGCCACCGGCCAGTTTGGAGGATTTGCCGTTCCTCTGGAGCAGGCCGGTGAGCCACGCCTCCACAGCATTGCAGGTGGGTTTGAGGATATAGGCGATGATGCCGCCCACCACAAAGGGCGCCCAAACCTTCATCAGGACGCGCGCCCCGGACAGGAGCTTGCCGAAGTGGAACAGCACATAGTACAGCACCAGCGTCAGCGCCGCTGCCCCGAACAGGGCCAACATCAGTGGAATATACTCGTTTTTTAGCTTTTTCATGGAAAAGGCTCCTCTTTGTGAAAATGTGCAATGTGCAATGCGCAATTAGCAATGACCTGGTTTGCAGCCCGTTTCTTTCTAAAAGACGCTGCTAGGCCCCTGCTTGTGGAAGTCTTCTCCACATCTCGCCGCAAGGTGACAGTAAAACATTCGGTTTCGCCGCAATTGCACATTGCTAATTTTTGTCTCCTTCTTCAATGAGTTCCACATAATCGGAATCGGAGGCATTGTCCGACGCGGTAGACGTTCCGGCTTTGTCCTCCGGTTCGCTGTGGTAGAAGATGGTGATAATGTCCAGCACCGCGTTCACAATGAGGGTGATGGCGGTGACGTTCCACAAGAGGGCGGTGGATTGCAGCGGATTGTGGAACAGAACGGCGGCCACCACGATTGAGATAAAGCCGCTGAGCAGCGCCAGGAACCACTGTTTCCGGTGCAAACGGAGCAGGTCGATGGTCCACTGAATTTTCACCACGCCCAGGGCCAGCAGCAACACCCCATAGAGCAGGGTCAGCACAGGGAAGGTACTGATGAACCAGCCGGGGCAGAACACACAGAACAGGCCGATGGAGATCTCAATCAGTCCCACTGCCAGCTGGTGGTTGCGCACCGCCTCCTCCGGCGGCAGCCGGAAGTGGGCGACGGCCCCCAGTACGCCCATGGCGGTCAGGACGATGCCCCCGGCGATGAGGATGCCAGAGGTGTAGCTCACCGGGTCGATGAGCAGCAGGATGCCGATGACGATCTCGCTCAGGCTCATAATCAGGTTGTAAATATTTTCTTTAAACAGCTTCATGGGAAAACCACCCTTCCTTTTACGGGCGGCGACTGCTATAATGATAGCACAGGACGGAAAAAACGTCTATATGAAATTCTGTTTTCTGCCTGGGTCTCAGACCGCGCCCTTTGTGGTTAGTTTATCAGAAAGAAAGCAAAATCCCATGGGACAGCCCTGGCGGAATGAGAGAAAACGGGACAAAACGGGGATTCGTCCTCCTTTGGGACAGGCTGGCAGATTTGTCCCATTGTAAGGAATGGACAGATACTTTATACTTGAAAACAAATAGATTCCTTCCAGGAGGCGAGAGAATGGGTATTATCGGAAGCGACCCGATCCACAACGTAAACCGGACGCTGATCGAGACCTTTGTCCGGCAGAAACTGAAGGAGATGCAGGAGGATCCGGACCGCTGTACCCGTACCTTGGTGGACATGGCGCTGCACTTCTCCACAGGCCGGTTCCAAAAGGACTTTTTTCAGGCGGCACAGACCATGCTGGAGAACGAGGACAGCGGGTATTACGAGCTGATCCAGGACGCGGCGGCCCATATGGACCAGGAGCATTTGCTGACCTTCGGCATGAACGTGGGTTACAACAGCTGCACCGCCGGGGCCAAGCGCATCCGCGAGGTCGAGGCCCGGCAGGGCTTCAACGTCCCCTGGACGGTGACGCTGCTGACGGACAGCCAGCGGTACCCCGCCATGGAGCGGGCATACCAGTCGCTGATGGAGCAGGGGAAGGAGTTGGGGATCTACACCTGGATGCTCTGCCCCAACGGCAAACCGGAGGCGCTGCTGCCCCTGGTGGAGAGCCAGCCGGACTGCGCCTTTGTGCTGTTCAGCGACGCCGGGCAGATGAGCAGCAGCTTCCTGAACCGGGCGGCGGAGCTGAAAAACCTGCTGCTGGCGGTAAAATACGACGACCAGGCGGAGGAGTGCTGCCGCCAGTTGCGGCAGCGGCAGACGCTCTACGGGGTGTATCTCCCTTATCGCCAGGCGGAGGCGGAGCAGGTGGTCAGCGAGAGCACTCTACAGGATGTCAGCGTACTGCATCCGGGCGTGACGATTTTCATGCCCCTGGAGCCGGGGGAGCGGATGGCGGATTATCAGTTTGTCCTCACCGCCCGGAATGACCAGAAGTACTGTACGCTCCCCTTTGCCCTGTGGGAGGACATTCGGCGGGTAGACAGCATCATCTCTGACGAGGCGGTGGTGGTGGCTTTTGACGGGGAGGGGCGGCTGTTCCGCAGCGGGACCACCCAGCCCTGTGAGGGCCTCTCCATCCGGGAAAAACCCCTGGCGGACATTCTGGCGGCGGCCTTCCCCAGGCGGCACAGCCAGGAGCAAACGGGCGAGCAAAATAGTTGAGAGAATCGCAGAGAATCAAACAAAACCGCAGCAAACGGGGCCGTACCAATCAAAACTTTGATACAGCCCCGTTTTTCAGAAAAGGGAGGAGAGAACGTTATGGATGCCTTGATCACCGTTTTAGAGACTGTGCTCCAGGAGGTCGCGGAGCTGGCCATTGTGTTTTTTGAGGCCGTGGGCGTGGTGGTCATCATCATCTCCGGCGTGCAGGGGGTCGTCAACTATGTCCGCCGGAACCCCAGGACGGTGCTCCTGTTGGCCCAGGGATTTGCCACCGGGCTGGAGTTCAAGCTGGGCAGCGAGATCCTCCGCACTGTGGTGGTGCGGGAGTGGACTGAAATTCTGACTGTCGCAGGGATCATCGCCCTCCGGGCGGCGCTGACCTTCCTGATCCACTGGGAGATCAAGGAGGAACGGGAGGAGAGCCGGGAGCCGGTAAGGAAAGAGTGACGAGAGGACGTGCCGCTCTTTCGTACATCGCTTTGCGGATGCCGCAGCAAACTGGCTTCAAAACCAGGGAAGCGGAGCAAGCGGGTGCAAAGAGTTCAAGCAATCAATTCCTCGGAGTAAAAAGAGACGTTCTGTCCTGAGACATTACAAGGGCAGGACGTGCGTGACGACCTGGCATCTTACCCGGCAGACTGCCACAGGAATTGTGGAGGGCTGTCGGGTGCTTTTGCAGAGCTACGCCCTGCAAAGGCAACTGAGGGACAGCTTCGAGGACAAAAGCCTGGCGCGGAGTGCTGGCGACCAAAAGATGGACAATCTTTATGCCTTCATCGGGCGTAACAGGAAAACCCTTATCGTCGTGGACTGCGAGAACAACGACCCGGTCAAGTTGGCAGCGATGCTGTCCAGCCTCAACGCCGCACAGAAAAGCGCCATTCATAAAATCATGCTGTTCGATTCTGATTACACAACGACGGCATGGACGACCCTCTGTCAGATGGGTATCCCCACCGATTACGATACGGAACACGTTGTCGTGGGCAGGATTTACGAGCATAAGTCTCAGGTGGACATGACGCTGGCGGCGAACACCTGCCGGGAGGTCTATCTGAATCAGGTGGATTCTGTGATTCTGGTTTCCAGCGACAGCGACTATTGGGCGCTGATTCAGTCTCTCCCTGGCATTCACTTCCTTGGAGAAAGCCAAAAGCGGACTGCAAATCAGAAACGCACTGGAAAGCCAGGGACACCCCTATTGTTTTATTGATGACTTCTGCACCGGTGCGACCTATACGATCAAAACGAAAACGCTGCTGTCAGAATTTCAAAACCGACTGGATGAGGCGGTCGACATCAATGTGAACACAATGCTGGACGAGGCGTTCCGAAGCACTTGGGTACAGATGAGCGACAAGGAAAAAGCAAACTTCTATGACCGGCACATCAAAACCATGCGGCTGAAAATTTCCGCAGACGGTCAGCTCCGCATAGTAGTCGGAGAATGAGCGAGGACAAACCTATGAGTGTAGATTTGAATTTCATCATAAATACAAAAGACGATTTGGTCAATGCTGTGCAAAGGCTTGGCATCCTCCCTCTGTTTCAAAATAGTCTCCCCGGCTTCTCCGTGGAGGAACACGTTGCACCCTCTGCATGGTTCTCTGATGAACCGGGGGTGTGGGAGTGGAAAGGTCCTGTCATTCAAGAGGCAGGCTGTGCCTACGGAAAATTTTTTGAGAAAAAGGCGGCGTTCATCAGCGCAGAGTGGTTCCCGGACTTCGCCAACTACCGCAGAGATGGGTATGACTTCGATGCAAGGTTTGACGATGGCCTGGCCTCCTACAAGGATAAACAGCTTTTCGATTTGGTGGAAGCTCGCGCGCCGGTACTGTCCAAAACGCTGAAACGGGAGGGCAACTACAGGAAGGGCGGCACGACTGGATTTGACACCTCCATAAACCGCCTGCAAGCCCAGGGCTATGTGGTCATTAGCAACTTTGTCTATATGAAAGACCGCTATGGAAAAGAGTACGGCTGGGGTGTAGCGGAGTATTCCACGCCGGAGAAGTTCTTCGGAAGTGCGTTCACTGATACAGTTTACCAGCGCCAGCCGGAGGAATCTTTTCAGCGCATATTGGAGCATTTGCATACGATTTTGCCAGACGCTCCGGACAAGTCTTTGCGCAGTTTTCTTAAGTGATGTCTTTGAAACAGCATCATTTTTCGAGAATTTAGGGACGTTTTCACTCCGTTTCACTAAGCGGCGGCCAGCAATGTCTTTGCGCTACCAAAGACTCCGCTCCGCTTACCTGGTTGGGGAATCCCCAAGCCCATTTTTGAACATTGCCGTAGGCGATGGACTGCGCATTCCTGCGGAACGCTTAATCAAAAAAATACGGAAAGCTGTTGAGCAACAGGAAGGGCAATGGTGACTGCGTGGATGTTTTGAAACAAATGAAACCGGACGAGCTGCGGATTATTTACAAGGAACATATCAGAGAAGACTTTCCCCGTGGAGAGCGTCGGCCGCTGTTCGCTATGGAGAAGATGCAGAAAGCGGGACAATATGACTGCTATGGCTATTATCGGGACGACAAGCTGATCGCATACGCCTGTTATATTCTGACCCAAAACGGTTTTTATGCGCTGCTGGATTACTTCGCCGTTGTTCCCGAACTGCGCGGCCAGGGGATCGGCAGCGCAGTTCTGCGGGAACTACAGGGAACTGTGTCTGCGAAATGTGGCGTGTTCATCGAGGCCGAAAGCCCCAATTCAGCAAAGTCGGAGGACGAGCGGCAGACACGGGAGCGCCGCATTCGTTTCTATCTGTCGAATGGCGCAAAGCTGACAAGCTCAAAATGTTTGCTGTTTGGGGTGGACTACAATATTCTGTTCATCTCCACGGATGATGTTGCCAACACGCAGGAAAAAGAGGGTCAACACCATGCAGTAGAGGAGCTGTATCGGGAACTGTACGGTCGGGTCTATGGACGTCTGTGCAAACCGTATGGAATGTGAACCGTCTTCATGCCACATCGCCACTTACAATGCTGGAGTGCAAAAAGCCTGGCCTGTTGCCGCAAGCTCTGCGACGACAGGCCAGGTTTGTTTTGTATATTGCCCGCAGTTCTTCCTGTTCTCCGCCTTGCTCAAAGCGACTGTTGCAGCGCCCACTGAATCCCTGCGGCCATCCGCCCTGTGGAGTTCCGATAGTGGTTCCCCCGATTCAGCTGGAAGGTCGTTTGAAGGCCCTGCTCTGAAAAATACTGCGCCAGGAATCGGGTGTTCTCCTCCACCGGAGCGAGATATGGATTTTTCGTGTGGCTCTCCTGATCTCCCAGGGAGAAGTAGATTGCCTTCACCTGTTCCGAAATGCGGTGCTGCTGAACAAAGGTCACAAAGTCGGGATACCACAGGGAAACGGATGCGGAGACAATGCGGGAGAAGCAGTCCGTTTTATACCCTGCGTACACGGCGAACAGCCCCGCCAGAGAGTAGCCGGATAAAACGCAGTATGTTGGCTGTGCTGGGAGTGCAGCGATTATTTGCGGCAGCAATTCACCGGTGAGCTGTGCTAACCAGGCGTCCGCGCCGCCGGAACAGGGCGTATCTCCTTTGGCGATAGGCGGGATGGCCCACGGCGTCATATCGTCGTCCCAGCTCACGCCGTTGATGACCGCCAGCGAAAACGCCGGACATTCCACTTTTTTACAGGCTTGCCACAGGGCTTTTCCTTCCCCCATTACGGCGTGGTAAATCACCAGCGGCGCCGCCTGCAACGCGCAGTAGACCTGTATCTTTTTCCCGTTCACCTGCAATGTGACTGCCTTTTCTTCCTTCATGCTCCCTCTCCTTGCTCTAAACCGATGTTTCGTAGTATTTCAAATATCCTTTCATATCCTGAAAGCCCAATGACCGATACAGGGGATACGCCTGCTCCGACGCCTCCAGATAGATTTTCTCTGCGCTCCGGCGCTTTGCCTCCTGCACCAGCCACTGCACGACTTTCTTTCCCACGCCCTGCTGACGCAGGGCGGGCAGGGTGTAAATATTCATCAAATACCCGCATTTGCCGCTGGGATTGTCCGGCGAGGGCATCTCCCGATAGAGACAGAGGCCGCCGCAGCCCACGATTTTTTCTCCGGCGCAGGCAAAACAGGCGACGTGTTCCTCTGCTTCCAATGCGGTTTGGTAATACGCCCGGTTTGCGGCGAGTAGCTCTGTTATATCTTCCCCTGCGGGGATGGAAAATACCTCCCGCAGAACGACCTCCCGCCAGCGCATCAGTTCCTCCAAGTCGGAGCGGTCCGCTTTTTTGATTGTAGTTTCCAATTCGTTAGGCCCCCTCCTTCAGCACCACCGGCAGGCTTTTCACGTCCGGCTTTCCATTGGGGGTCAGGGGAATGTGATCCAAAATTACGAAAAACTCCGGTATCATGAAAGAAGTCAGATAGTGCCGCAGCTTTTTCTTGACCTCGGACAGAACGAACCCTGTCCCCTCGGGGACGATATAGGCGGTCAGGTAGGAGAGGCCGTGTTCATCGGTGAACGGGCAGACCACGGCGGTTTGCACCTCCTCGCAGTCGCAGAGGACGTTTTCCACCTCCTCCGGCTCCACCCGTTTCCCCAAAATCATCACCTGAGAGTCCCTGCGGTGGAGAAACGCCAGATTGCCGTCCGGCAGGAGATAGCCCAAATCGCCGCTCCGGTAGAGCCGTTTTCCGTCCGCGCCGGTCACGAACATCTCGTTCTTGCTCTGGCCGAGATACCCGTTGGAGACGCCGCCACCAGAGATGCAAAGCTCCCCCACAGAACCGGCGGGGACAGGCTTTCCTTTTTCATCCAGCAGCTCGATTTGCGTCCCAAGCACCGGTTTCCCGATGGGATAGGTGCCGTCCTCCAGCGCCTTCTGGCCGTTGCAGCGGAAATAGCTGCAACAGACGGTGGTTTCCGACGGCCCGTAGGTGTTGTAAACCGTGACTTGAGGCAGCAGATGATTGACATAGCTCTCCCGCAGGATGTCGCCGCCGCTGATGAGCAGCCGCAGGCTGGAGGGGATGCGCTCCAACTCGTTCAGCTCCATCAGCAGATAGGGGAACCCGCTGAGCACGGTCACGTTCTTCTCCCGCACAAAGTCCATCAGGGAATGGACGTCCGTTCTCGCCTGACCGTCCGGGATGGCGAGGGCCGCTCCGGAGAGCAGGGTGGTGAACACCTCCTCCACGAAAATATCAAAGGAGCAGACAGAGCATTGCAGCATCACGTCCCCGGCAGTGGGGTGAAACTCGTGCTGAAACGCCCGGACGTAATGACAGACGTTGGCGTTGGTCACACAGACGCCCTTCGGCACGCCGGTAGAGCCGGAGGTATATAAAATATAGGCCAGAGAATCCGGACGTGTCAAGGGGTTGTTTTCCTGTGCGGCGTTCTCACCGGTCATGTCCTCCAGGAACAGCAAAGGGAAGCCTTGCAGCTTCTCCTGATATTTTTTCTGGGTGATGATGAAGCCCACGCCGCTCTCCTGCATCATGAATCGGATGCGCTCCTCCGGGAAATCCGGCTCCGCCGGAACATAGGCCGCCCCGGTTTTCAGCACGGCAAAAATGGCGGCGATAAAATCCGCCCCGTGGTCTGCCACGATGCCGATGCAGTTTTCCTGTGAGGGAAAACTGCCTGCAATCACGTCAACGCGCCGGTCAAGCTGGGCGTAGGTGAGGCATTGCACCTGCTCGATAATGGCAGGCTGTTCGGAAAATCGCGTTACGGTTTCTGCAAAACGTTCGTAAATGGTGGAATTACTCATAAAGTCGGCCTCCTTCGGGCCAGATGGATGACAAATCGAAGTGAAAAAATAACTTGGGGAAAGCGGCTCAACCGGGTGAGAAATTCCGGCTAAACTCCTGGTAGTTATAATCTTTCCCCGGACGGCAGAGAACGGCAAACTGAATGGAATCAAAGAGCTGTCCGCTGCCCATTCCGGCAAAGGTGAACTCCCGGATGGCACGGGCAAACAGATCGGAGACAAGCGCCGCATCGTTCCCGTACACGCCGCAGCCGAAGGCCCCTAGAATCAGGTGGCGATAACCCTGGGATGCCGCCACCAGCAGCATCCCCTGAATGCGCCCGTAGAGCATTTGCTCATACTCCTGCTGGCTCATCCCCTCCAGCCCCAGCCGCACCATCGGGGCAGCGCAGCTCATGACGGAAATGGGAAATGGCTGAGCAAGGGGTTCGGACGAGGCGTCTTTGATGACCTCCACGTTGGGGGACAGCATCACGCCGTCCGACCCCATGCGGGTCTTTCTGGCGTTGTTGTAGTCGTAGTACCGTTTTGCGTTCTCACTCTCCAGAGACAACAGCAGGGATGTCCTCCGGCAGAGGTCTTCCTCCTGGGCGCTGGCCCCGTTCCGGGTCTGACCGCCGGGCCGGGTGGCGCTGGCCAGATTTAACACCAGGATTTTGGGCGCAGATTCCCCCGCATTTTTCAGAAGCTGATACTGCTTCTGTGCCAGGACGAGGGCGTCCTCATTTTCACAGGCAAAGGTACAGCCGGCGCTCTGTGACGCTGTTTCGTCCTGTTCCATAGCAGCGAGTGATGCAAGTCCTTCCGGCAGAAACACCTGAATTTCCCGCATCTGCTCCGGTGAGAAGGCGAGCTGCACATCTTGCCCATCCCTGGCGTAGCCGCCCTGTTCCAGAATGGCCAGCGTATCCTCCAGAATCGCAATGTTCTTTTTCCTGCGCATTTCCTTCAGCCGTTCCCGCTCCTGAATTTCCGCCTCAGAGAGTCCCTGATACTCCCGCGCCCGCATCTGCGCTGCCATCTGTTTGAGCCGTTCTTCTTCGGATAGTTCCCTTTTGATTTCCTGTTCAGCCATTTCCAGTCCGCCTTTCGCCGTCAAGCGGCACTTCTACCGTGGTACTTCCGTTACTTCGTGTCTCCCTGCGGGGCTTTGCCCCTCCTTGCTTTCAGTTTTTGAAACACATCGTCGCAAGGTTCCCGAATGTTCAGGTTGGCCACACTGTCGAACCCGGTGTGACCCGGATTGATTTGGACGATGGCCGCGTCTCGCCGCCGGTTGCTCCAGTAAACATCTCCATAGTTGCCCCGTGTTCCGATGACAAGAATCAAATCCGCTTTTGAAATCCATTCTCTGGCTTTCCTGACATCCGCATCCCACAGACCGATGTGGCTGTACAGCGGCCAGGGAAGAATTTCTCCGCCGCAGGCTTCGCACCGGGGCAGCTCGTCCTGTTTCCAGATCTCATACCCGTCATAATGGCGGCCGCACTTGGCGCAGCAGTTGACCTGGAGGCTGCCCTGAATTTCCGCCACGTTTTTTGACCCCGCTATGGTGTGCATACAGTCCACGTTCGTGGTGATGATGCCGGTGAGTTTACCCTCCGCTTCCAGGTTTGCCAGGGCGTAGTGGGCAAAGCTGGGCTGATAGGAGAACATGGTCTCCAGATAGGTGGGCAAAAAAGAGCCTGCGTTGGTGCCTCGTCTGCCGCCCCTGTGGGAGAAGCGCATCTGCCCATATGTGACCCCGCCGCCGCCAACGGAAATCCCGGCGCCGGTGGTGGCGACGATAGAATGGCTCCGGTCAATGTAGTCGGCTAACTGCTGTATTTTATCCATACTCCGGTCTCCTTTGAACCATCTCATAAGCGTTACCCGTTTAAGACGGCGTCCAGCGCTTCGGCGGCGTCCGCCCGGATATTCAGGTCAGCGATTTGGTCAAACTGCGTTGGAGAGGGATTGATTTGCACCAGCTTTGTGCCCGCCCTCATGCGGCTTAAGTATTCCTCGCTGCGGAAGCCGGTGGTGCCAATGACCAGCACCAGGTCTGCCTGTGAAATCAGGACGGCGGCTTTGCGCATATTCTCCCGTGAGACTTCGCTGCCTGCGCCAGACTCCCGACAGAATGCCGTTGGCATCAGGGGTGCGCCGCACTTCTCACAGCGGGGCATATGCCCCTGATTCCACACCTGATAGTCATAGCAGCGGGTTCCGCAATCGATACAAACGTTGTCCCGGAAGCTGCCCTGAAATTCGATCACGTTTTGGGAACCGGCGATGGTGTGCAGACAGTCCAGATTTTGCGTGACAATGCCGTGCAGCTTGCCCTGACGCTCCAGCTCCGCCAGTTGTTTGTGCACTTCGCTCGGCCCCTTGACAAAGGTGGCGTCCAGGAATGCGTCCTTCAGGACCGCATAAAACTTTTCCGGGTTTTTGCGGACATACGAGGCGGAAAAGATACGCCCGGCGTTCATCCTGCCAACGCTCTGTTTCAGCCTGCGCATCCCGTAGAGATAGGAAATACCTGCGCCGGTGACGGCGACAGTCCTGCTGCTCTGATCCATATATTCTTTTAACTGAGCGTATTCCCTTTTCATGGTTTATAACCTCCTGTTTCATAAGGGAGAAGAAAGGCAGCAGTGCCCGCTGGAGGAGAATGTCCTCATTATGGGCGCTGCTGGTTGATTCATCAGATATAATTGGTGCTGAGCGAGATAGACAGTTCTCTCGGCGCCGAGCTTCCGCTGAGACTGTAGCCAAGCGCCGCTGCGGAAACAGGCTTAAAGCCCTCTGGTATCCCCATCTTCGCGCACAGCGCGGTGTTCTTTGCCAGAGCCTGCACTGCACCCCAGAGGTAAATGTTGTCCACTCCGGCGTCCGTGGCGGCGATGAGCATATTCTCGATGACGCAACCGGCGTTGGCGTATTCCACGCTGGGGGCCATCTGCTTGGGCGCGGCGGAGACGAAGATAACCGTAGACGCACCGTAGAAGAAATCCCGCGCATCGATCTTCATGGCGGTGGCAGTGGACTGGTTGATTTCATCCAAAATGTCCCTGCTGCGGCAGACCGTCAGGTGCAGGGAATCCCGCTGGTTCCCGCCGATGGGAGCCTGACA
>JAJQAS010000193.1 GCA_021203685.1 Clostridiales bacterium
TCCACCACCTGGCCCATTTTGCCGTTGCAGCCGGAAATGATAATCTTTTGCATGGCGTTCCTCCTCAGCCCTGGGGCAGCAGACCCTTTTTCGCCAGGACAGCGCGGAGCTTCTCCCTGTTGCCTTCGGTGATGTCACACAGGGGCATACGGGTCTCGCTGCTGCAAATGCCCATCATCTCCATGGCCGCCTTGACGGGGATGGGGTTCACTTCCAGGAAGATGGCTTCGCACAGGTCGTAGCACTCCGCCTGGATGCGTGCGCCCTCGGCGAAGTCGCCCGCCAGACAGGCGTGGGTCATATCCACCATCGTCTTGGGCTGGATGTTGGACAGCACGGAGATGACGCCCTTGCCGCCCATGGACATGATGGGCACCACCTGGTCGTCGTTGCCGGACCAGATGTTCATCTCGTCGCCGCAGAGGGCGCGGGTGTGTACCACCAGAGAGAAGTTGCCCGAAGCCTCCTTGATGCCGTTGATCATGGGGTGCTTGGAGAGCTGATAATAGGTGTCCGCCGTGAAGGAGATGCCGGTGCGGGAGGGCACGTTGTAGAGGATCATGGGGGTGTTGACCCGGTCCGCGATGTAAGTGTAGTGCTTCACCAGACCGGCCTGGGTGGTCTTGTTGTAATACGGGGTGACCAGCAGCAGGCCGTCCGCGCCGCACTGCTCGGCAAAGAGGCTCAACTCCAGGGCGGTGCTGGTGCAGTTGCTGCCCGTCCCGGCCACCACCTTGCAGCGGTGGTTCACCTTCTCGATGCAGTACCGAATGGCGTCCTTATGCTCCTCCATGTTCATGGTGGAGGACTCGCCGGTGGTGCCGCAGATGCAGATGGCGTCGGTCCCGGCGGCGATCTGCATTTCGATCAGTTCGCCCAGCTTGTCGAAGTCGATGTTGCCATCCTGAAAGGGGGTCACGATCGCAACGCAGGCGCCGGTAAAGATAGGGGTTTTCATAGCGATTTCCTTTCTGACAATAATGTCCAGGCGGTGAATGGAACGGGGCCGGGCGGCGGTGTGCCGCCTGGTATCAATTACTTGTGGATAAGGTATCCTTCCGCGGCCAGCAGCTCCGCCAGCAGCACGCCGCCGCCGGCAGCGCCCCGGAGGGTGTTGTGGCTCAGGCCCACGAACTTGTAGTCATACTGGGTATCCTCCCGCAGGCGGCCCAGAGAGATGGCCATGCCGCCCTCCAGGTCACGCTGGAGTTTGGTCTGAGGATAGTTGGGGTCCTCGAAGTAGTGCAGGAACTGTTTGGGGGCGGAGGGCAGCTCCAGCTCCTGGGCGCGGCCCCTGTAGTTGGCCCAGGTCTCCTTGATCTCCTCGATGGAGGGCTTCTTGCCGTCCTCGAAGCTCATGAACACCGCCGCCATGTGGCCGTCGCTGACGGGGACACGCAGGCACTGAGAGGTGATGTTGGGGGTGTCGGTATTGACGATTTTTCCATCCTGGATGGTACCCCAAAGCTTCATCGGCTCCTGCTCGGACTTCTCCTCCTCGCCGCCGATGTAGGGGATGACGTTGTCCACCATCTCGGGCCAGGTCTGGAAGGTCTTTCCCGCGCCGGAAATGGCCTGATAGGTGGTCACCAGGGCCTTGCTCAGGCCGTACTTCTCCCGCAGGGGGTGCAGGGCGGGGACATAGGACTGGAGTGAGCAGTTGGACTTGACCGCGATAAAGCCCAGTTCGGTGCCCAGGCGCTTGCGCTGGGCCTCGATGATTTGAATGTGCTGGGGGTTGATCTCCGGCACCACCATGGGCACGTCGGGGGTGAAGCGGTGGGCGGAGTTGTTGGAGATGACGGGGCACTCCTTCTGTGCGATCTTCTCCTCCAGGGCCTTGATGGCGTCCTTCTTCATGTTGACGGCGCAGAAGGTGAAGTCGATCTGAGCTACATAGGCATCCAGATCCTTCTCGATGTCGTAAATCACCATCTCTTTAACGGCTTCCGGCACCGGGGTGGACATCTTCCAGCGGCCCTCCACCGCCTGGGCGTAGGTCTGGCCCGCGCTGCGGGCAGAGGCGGCCAGAGCGGTCACCTGGAACCAGGGGTGATTTTCCAGCAGGGTCAGGAAACGCTGGCCCACCATGCCGGTGCAGCCTACGACGCCAACTTTGTACTTTTCCATTGTAAACGACCTCCAAAGTGTGGATAGGGTATTCTATGCAAATCTGTTTGTTCCGTGCGTCCGGGCCAAAAACAGAAAACAGAATCAGCAGTTGAAAAACCGGCTGATCCTGTATATAATGTCCTGGCGGGGCAGTTATAAACAAAAGCAGACAGCTCTCCATCCGAACGTACCGGGAACCGGCGGTTCCCGAAGGATGACAGTCGGCAGGCTGTTGGCCTGACGCCCAGGACCGCGCCCCGGCGTGAAGCGACCCTTCGGCGGCGTCCCCTTTCTCCCCGGAACCGGCGGGCTGCCGAAGCCCTCTCCGCAGATACTGATGAAAGCCGCGCCTCTATTCTGCATAGCGTGGCTTTATCGTAGCATATTTCCGTTTTTTCGTCAAGACGGCAGCGGCAAAAGAAGCATAAAATAACGGCCTTTCGCCGCCGAAAAATTGTTCACGCCGTCAGAACGCGCCTCCGCGCGAAAAATCCATTGCAAAAGAGGAACCCCACTCTATGAAAACAAGCGACTTTTACTACGACCTCCCCCAGGAGCTCATTGCCCAGACCCCCCTCCAGCGGCGGGACGCTTCCCGGCTGATGGTGCTGGACAAGACCACCGGCGCCATTGCGCACCGGCATTTTTACGATCTGCCGGAGTACCTGCGCCCCGGCGACTGCCTGGTGCTCAACGACTCCAGAGTGCTGCCCGCCCGTCTCATTGGCCACCGGCCCACCGGCGGCGCGGCGGAGATTTTGCTGCTGGTGGATAAGGGGGACAACGTGTGGGAGTGCCTGGTGCGGCCGGGGAAAAAACTCCGCACTGGGGCCACCGTCACCTTCGGCGACGGCCAGCTCACCGCGGAGATCCAGGAAGTGCTGCCCGACGGCAACCGCCTGGTCAGGTTCCACTACCAGGGCATTTTCCTGGAGGTGCTGGAGGAGCTGGGCCGGATGCCGCTCCCTCCTTACATCAAGGAGGAGTTGCAAGACCAGGAGCGGTACCAGACCGTCTACTCCAAGGTGGTGGGCAGCGCCGCCGCGCCGACGGCGGGCCTGCACTTCACCCCGGCGCTGCTGGAGCAGGTTCAGGCGATGGGAGTGCGGCTGTGCTATGTGACCCTCCACGTGGGGCTGGGGACCTTCCGCCCGGTGAAGGCGGAGGACGTAGAAGACCACGATATGCACTCGGAATACTGCGTGGTCTCCCCTGAGGCGGCGAAACTCATCACCGAGACCAAGCGAAACGGAGGCCGGGGGGGCTGCGTGGGCACCACCTCCTGCCGGACGGTGGAGTCCTTCGCCAACGAGGACGGCACCATGGACCCCCACGCCGGGTGGACGAACATTTTCATCTACCCTGGCTACCGGTTCAAGTGTCTCGACGCGTTGGTGACCAACTTCCATCTGCCAGAGTCCACCCTGCTGATGCTGGTCTCCGCTCTGGCGGGACGGGAGCATGTTTTGAATGCCTATGAGGAAGCAGTGAAAAATAAATACCGTTTTTTCAGTTTTGGAGACGCCATGTGTATTCTTTAACATTCGAAATATATTGCCAGTAAATGGGAAGCCTTGCCCCACAAAAAAGACTTCTTTTCCAACTGGGAACCTGTGTTGACAGTCTCTTTTAGCGCAGAAAAAGCAGGCTGTACCGCGCTGCCTGCTTTTTCTGGCTCAAAATAAATCGCTGTGTGTCCCGGTTCTGAGCAGCAGCAGTGCCAACTCTGTTCCGTTTATGTCATAGAGCAGCAGCCAGTCCGGCGTAATATGACATTCCCGGACGCCGTTGTAGTTGCCGCTGAGAACATGGTCGCGGTGTTTCGCGTCAAGCGGCTGTCCAGCTGCGAGCTGGTCAACGACCCTTTCCAGGAGCTTCATATTGTAACCACGTTTGACTGCGGTTTTGTAATCCTTCCGGAACCGGGCAGAGGGTACAATTTCATACATCCGCCTCTTCCTCCTTCATGAACTGCGCAAAAGAGGAATAACGTTTGTACCGTTCCGCGTGCTTCGCCATCTCGTCCCGCTCCCTGATCGCGGCAAGGGTGTCCGCGTTCGGGTTTTCCCGTTGGATCGCAAAGGGAATGGCATTTTCACGAACAGACTGCCGGAGAAAGATGTTGATTGCCGTAGACAGATCCATCCCAAGGTCGGCAAAGAGCACCTGAGCCTGAGCCTTCACATCCGCGTCGATTGAGATACTGGTGGATACTTTAGCCATTTTGCTGCCTCCAATCTGTTATGTTATATTTATATTATATATCTAACTTGTTGTTTTGTCAATTTATTTTGCGTTTTTTTACTTATTTCGAGCACAAAGGGTGTTATCAACAATGAAAAACCCTTCCTCCCTGCCGCATAACCTGTTATAATGGGACTCAGAAAAACGATACCACCAGAAACGGAGCTGAATACCCGATGTTTGGCAATAGAAAAAGCCCCACCCCAAAGAAACGACACAAAAAACCGGTCACCAACCTGAAAACCGTTCGCCAGCACCAAAAGAGGGAAGAAAAGCGCATTAAGGAGCTGGAACGGAGCCTTCGGGACCGGACGCTGGGCGTCTACATCCACATTCCCTTTTGCAAGAGCAAGTGCGCCTATTGCGATTTTTACTCCCTGCCCGGCCATGAGAGCCGAATGGACGCTTACGCCCTGGCGCTGGCCGCTAACCTCAACGAGCTGGCCCCCAGCATGGCCTCCTATACGGTGGACACCGTCTACCTGGGCGGCGGCACGCCCTCCATCTTCGGGGAGCAACGGCTGAAAAATCTGCTGAACCTAGTAATCAAGACGCTGCACCTGGCCAAGGACTGCGAGTTCACCATGGAGTGCAACCCGGACAGCGTGACCCCCTCCCTCATCCGCACCGTGCGCAAGGCCGGGGTCAACCGCATCTCCCTGGGAATGCAGTCCGCCCAGGACGACGAACTGCGGGCGGTGGGCCGCCCCCACACCATGGAGCAGACCCGTAAGGCGGTGCAGGCCATCCGCAAAGGAAAGATCAAAAACCTCAGTTTAGATTTGATTTACGGCCTGCCGGGGCAGACCATGGAGAGCTGGCAGGCCAGCGTAGAGGAGGCCATCGCCCTGGGGCCGGAGCACCTCTCCCTCTACGCCCTGACGCTGGAGGAAGGGACCCCCCTGTGGGCTGCGCGGGAGCGCACCCCGATGGCCGACGACGACGAGCAGGCCGACCGCTACCTGTGGGCGGTGGAACGGCTGAAAACCGCCGGGTATGAGCAGTACGAAATTTCCAACTTCGCCATGCCAGGCTATGCCTCCCGGCACAACCAGAAGTATTGGCGGGGGGAGGAGTATGTTGGCTTTGGCCCCGCCGCCCACTCCGACTTCGGCGGCTGCCGCTACAGCTACATCGCTGACCTGGAGGGCTACATCGACGGCATGGCCAGCGGCAGGGAGCTGGTGGCCGAGTCGGAGCAGATCCCCGAAAAGGAGCGGGCCAGAGAGTACCTGATGTTCCGCCTGCGTACCGCAGAGGGCATTTTGCAGGAGGAATACCATCGGCTGTTCCGCATGAACTTTGCCCCGCTCCAAAACAAACTGGAGGAATACGCCGCCCAGGGCTGGGCTGTCAGCGAAAAGGGGCGGTGGCACTTCACGCCGGAGGGCTTTCTGCGCTCCAACCTCCTCATCGGGGAGATTTTGGAGGCACAGGAGGCCGACATGGTGAAAAACTCCGCCGTCAACTTGCGGGGGACCCCGTTCGCCAACGGCTGACCTGCGGTGGAGGAATTTACTTTGCAGGAAATACTGCATTTGCCGTCAGTTCTCCCTTGTTTTTCCCAGAAAAATCGGCTATACTAATCAAAGGTTTGCGTCGCTCCCGTGCGGCGCTGCCGGATACCCTGATTTTATTGGAGGCAGGAGCATGAAACTGTGGGGCATAGGAAAGTGGTGCGTCACCGCGCTGTTGGTGGCGGGACTGTGCGGGTGCGGTCAGAACGCCGGGGACGGCTCCGCCTCCGTGGCCGAGACCTCCGCCACCGCCAGCGTGGAGGAAGTGGTGGTGGAGCCGGATTACATCATCTACCCCGCCTTTACCGACAAGACCTTCACCGCGGATAACCATATGCTGACCATGTCCAACAGCAAGAACAACGAAGTGGACTTCCTGTTCGTCATCGCGGACTACGACGGGACCGTCCTCTATACCAGCGAGGCCGTGGCCCCCGGCGAAAAAGTTCAGTGGGACGTGACCGAGCGGTGGCATGGCCGGAGCCACACCATTTATATCACCTGCACCCCTGTCCTGGCGGACGGAACGGAGGGCAATCCCTCCACCCAGGAGATTTTGATCACGATTGATTTGTAACAAGCGATTAGCTGTTAGCTGCTAGCCGTTTGTCAGGCACTGCAAGCCGAAAGCGAACAGCAAATGACAAAACGCGTTGTTGTCCTTTTGAATAAACAACTGATTCAAAACGCAGCGCTTAGAAAAGCGCACCACCTGGCTACGAGCTAATAGCTAATAGCTAAAAGCTAAGCGCTAACATAGAAAGAAGCGAACCGCAATGGAACAGAATTTATACGCACAGCTCAGCAGCCTTCTGGTCTACCGGGGGCTGCTCCAATTAAAGCCGGTCAGCGCCCTGCAAACCCTGCTGAAAAACCTGGAGGCGGGCGAGGCCAGCGTGGACGACTACGCCAACGTTTTTTACACCCTGACCGCCGAGGGCTGCGACAGTCTGGCGGAGTACCTCCACGAACACGTCCGCTATGACGAGTCCCCCTTTGCCGAGGCCGCCGCCCGGGGCCAGGTCACCGGCGTTATGGAGCGGGCCGCCCGGCACGACATTCAGGTGCTGCAAAATGTCTCCAACCTCCGCTGCAAGGAACTGAAAGGGGAACTGGCCGCCCAGCTGCCCTCCAGCTGGCGGACGCTGGTGGAGGAACTGCCGGAATGGAATGTTGGAATCGCCTTCTCCTACGAAGAACTGCTGCGGTTCTACCAGGTCAACGGCAGCGGCACCTTCGCCCGCTATCAGGCGTTCGTCTGGCAGGAGGGGCAGCTCTACCCGGTGCCTCACCCGGATTTCCTGCCCGAAGGCTCCATGTGGGGCTACCAGCGCCAGCGGGACCAGGTCGTCGAGAACACCCGCGCCCTGATGTCCGGCAAGGCGGTGAACAACGTGCTGCTCTACGGGGCCAGCGGCACCGGCAAGAGCGCCACCGTCAAGGCCATGCTGGGGATGCCGGAGTTCGAGGGCCTGCGGCTCATCGAGGTCCAGAAGGAAGAGCTGACCGACATCCCCCATCTGGTGCGTACATTGGGCCACCGGCCCCAGAAGTTCATCATCTTCATCGACGACCTGGCCTTCGACAAGGCGGACAAGACCTTCTCCTCCCTGAAAACCATCCTGGAGGGCGGGCTGGAGCCGCGGCCAACCAATGTGGCGGTGTACTGCACCTCCAACCGTCGGCATCTGGTGCGGCAGAACTTCTCTGACCGCAGCGGCGACGAGGTGGACGCCAACGAGACCATTCAGGACAAGACCTCTCTGGCCGAGCGGTTCGGCCTGCGGATTTTGTTCTCCGAGCTGAACAAGGCCCAATTCATTCAGATGGCCGAGGACCTGGCCCACGCCAAGGGGCTGGACGTAGACCGGGCAACCATTCAGGCGGAGGCCGTCAAGTGGGACATCCGGCACCCCAGCCGCAGTCCCCGCTCCGCCAACCAGTTCGTGGCCAGCATGATGGCGAAATACTGCTGATACACGCCCCTCTCTCCCCCTTCTCCGCCGGGAGAGGGGGCGTTCTTTTTTTCACAAACCGGAAACGGGGAAAGAAAGCACATTTTTCCCGTGATTTCACCTGGAATTCCTCTTGCGCAACGGGCAAAAAACGGATATGATATAGTATATCGGTTTAACACCCCCTCTGTTCGACAAATTCCGCGACAGAGCTTCCATAGATGCGTAACAAGGAGCTATCAAATGACCAGTGCTGATCATGTTTGCCTTTTGTGTATGAGGGAAACACCGGCGCCGCGCCAGTACCCTTGCCCATTCTGCGGCGGTGACGACCGCACGCTGACCCTTTGTTCCCCGGCGCTCCCGCCCCGGACGGTGCTGGACCACCGCTATGTGGTGGGCGGCACCCTGGGTCAGGGCGGATTTGGCATCACCTACCGGGCCTATGACCTGCGAATGGGCAACACGGTTGCCGTAAAAGAATATTTCCCCTCCTCGCTGGTGGGGCGCGATTCCACCGTCTCCACCACCGTCACTGTCAACGCCATCAAAGGCGAGCGCGCCCTGGACGAGTACGCCAGCGGCCTGCGCCATTTCCTCTTTGAGGCTCGCCGCCAGGCCAGGCTGGCCTCCTCCCCTGGCGTGGTCTCCGTCACCGATTTTTTCGAGGCCAACAACACCGCCTATTACATCATGGAGTACGTGGACGGCTCCACCCTTGTCAAATACATGAAGCGGCCCCTGCCTCTGGCCCAGGTGCTGGAACTGCTGGAACCCATCTCCGACTCTCTCATCAGCATCCACGAGGCCGGGCTGATCCACCGGGACATCAGCCCGGACAACATCATGTGCGCCAAAAACGGCCAGCGCAAGCTGCTGGACTTCGGCGCGTCCCACAGCTTCGCCGAGGAGGAGAGCACCACCGGCAACGCCACCCTGAAACACGGCTTCGCCCCGCCGGAGCAGTACGGCTCCAGCAACCTGCAAGGTCCCTGGGCCGACGTGTATGCCTTTGCCGCCACGGTCTACTGGTGCCTGACCGGCAAGATCCCGCCGGACTCCATGGACCGGAGCATTGGCGGCGACAAGCTCAAGCCCCCTTCCGCCCTGGGCGCGGCGGTGACGCCGGAGGCGGAGGCGGTGCTGCTGCGGGGCATGGCCCTGCCGGTCACCGCCCGGTACCAAGACATCCCCACCTTTTGGAACAAGCTGAAAAAAGCCGCCGCCGGCCGGTCACAGCTGAACATCCCGGTGCGCCCCTCCCCTGCTTTCTCCGACCCGGACGGCAAAACCATGGTGGTCACCCCCATGGAGCCACCGGAGCGCACCAAGGTACCGGTCCCCGTGATGGAGAGACCCGGTGTCCCTTCCGGAAAGCAGACAACAGTTGAGGAGCCGGAACACACCGTTCTCCCCCCTGCGGAGCAGCCACTGGAGAATCCGCCCACTGTCTTTGTCTCCACCTCGCAGCAAGGCTCAGACCTGCCGCCGTCTTCGACGGAGGAACTACCGCCCCGCACCGGCGAGACCCCGGAACCCGCCGACGAGCAGGAGGAACCGCTGCCCTCAAGGGGCACTTCTACCCTCAAGGGGCACTTCCGAAGCTGCGCTTCTCCTTGCGCTTCGCTCCCTGTGATCTCCGAGCCGGACATCACCCTCTACCGTCCCGTTGAGCGCCCTGTTGAGACCGGCGGCGCATCGGAGGAAGTCCCCCAGGAACCGGAGGTCTCCGTCATCACCCGGCCGGACCGCCGTCTTCTGGCCCTGATGATCGGCGTTATCGCTGTGCTGGCTGTGGCGCTGGTGTTCGCGGTGGCAGTGCTGCCCCGCATGGCCTCGCCGGGGGACATCAGCGTTGTCTCCGGCGACACTGTCACCATCGCCGGGACAGACTACCCGCTGGACACCACCGAGCTTTTCTTGACCGGGGACAGCTCTTACACCAGCCACTACTCCCCTGACGGAGACGTGCTGGAGGTCTCTTACCTGACCAAGTCCGATTGGAACGCTATCTGTCAGCTGACCAACCTGAAAACGCTTTCGGTGGTGGGCTGTGGTCTGACCAGCCTGGAAGGCATCTCTGCCCTGACTGAGCTGGAGGTGCTGGACGTCAGCGGCAACGACCTGAGCAGCCTCTCCGCCTTGGCGGAGCTGGACGGCCTGGTAGAGCTGTACGCGGCGGACAACGGCATCAGCGACCTCTCTCCCCTCTCCGGTCTGACCGACCTGACGGTTTTGGACCTGTCCGATAACAATGTCTCCGACCCCGCACCCATCCAGCGGCTGTCTCACCTGACAAATCTCTCCCTGGCCGGCAACCAACTGACGGACATCTCCAGCCTTTCCTCCCTGACCGGACTGGCCACGTTGGACCTGTCCGGCAACCGGCTGGAGAGCCTGTCCGCTCTCTATGGGCTGTCCGAGTTGCAGGCGCTCTTTGTGGACGGCAACCCCCTGACCAACAGTCAGCTGGAGTCCTTTGCTGTACGTCTGCCCGCCTGTACCCTGGACGTGGAGGTGCTGGACATCCCCGACACCGTCACCATCGGCGGCAAGAGCTATTCCACCTCCCTGACCAAACTGGACCTCAGCTCCGCCAGCCTGGGGGACGGGGACATCGATGACCTGAAATACATGGTCAACCTGACCGAGCTGGATTTGTCCGGCAACGCCATCAGCGATTTTTCCGCCCTTTCCCGGCTGTACAGCCTGACCTCGCTGACCATGAGCTACAACCGGGCGGAGGACATCTCCTGTCTCTCCGGGCTGATTCATCTAAAGACCCTCTACCTGTCCTCCAATAACATCTCCGACCTGAGTCCCATCGCCGGCCTGACCGAGCTGGAGACCCTGGCCATTGGCAACAACCCCTTTACCAGCCTGGATCCGGTCAGCGGCCTGACCAACCTGACGCTGCTTGTTATGTGCGACTGCCAGATCGACAGCCTGAAGCCGCTCTACACCCTGACCAACCTCATCGAGCTGCGCATCAGCGACAACACCTACTCCTCTGAGGAGCTGGAGGCGCTGCAAAGCGCGCTGCCCAAATGCACCATCAACCTGTTTTAGGGTACCCATACTTTCAGGAGGAGGCGAACTCCTTGACTTACATCCGAAAACCGTCCGCCGGGAACGAAACGGCACCCGCCCCGGAACAGAGCCACGCCTGCGGCACGCTGCTGAACATCGGCGGGCGGCCCGACCAGCAGGACAGCATTGCCGTCTCTGACCTGAGCGACGAGACACTCTGCGCCCAGCGGGGGGTGCTGCTGACCCTGGCCGACGGGATGGGCGGCCTGTCCAACGGCGGCGCGGTCAGCCGCCTGCTGGTGGACGCCCTCCAGCGGGCCTTCGTTCAGTGCCCGGTGGACGCAGCTCCCGCCCCCTGGCTGCTGGAGCTGCTGGGGGAGGCCAACCGGCGGGTCAACCAGCTGCTGGAGGGCAAGGAGCCCAGCGGCTCCACCCTGGTCATGGCGCTGGTGCAGGGTGACCAGCTCTACCACCTTTCGGTGGGGGACAGCCGCCTGTACCTGGCCCGGGGAGAGGGTCTCATCCTCCTGAACCGGGAACAGACCTATGGCCGCAAGCTGGGCCTGACCCTCTTGAAGAACATCCTTCCCGCCAGCGCCGTGGCCAGCCACCCCCAGCGCCGCTCTCTGACCAACTATGTGGGGATGGGCGACCTGGAAGACGTGGACCGAAACACCATTCCGCTGACACTGCTGCCGGGGGACACGGTGCTGCTGCTGTCGGACGGGGTGTTCAACACCCTCTCCGAGGCGGAGATCGTCTCCGCCCTCCGGTCCAACCCGGATACGGCGGCCATCCGCCTGGAGCGCATGGTGCTGGAGCGCCGCAAGCCCTATCAGGACAACTTTTCCGGTATCTTATACAGGTACGGAAAGTGACACAAAAGGCAAAACGAAGCAGGAGACCACACAAAAGAGCGCAATCTCCTGCTTCGTTTTTCAGCGCCACAGGGCGCGAAACATGGGAACCTACGGTCAGGGAGTTTCGGGCAAGTCTACCAGGTCTTCCACATGGCGGCAGAGCACAATATACTCCCGCTTCATCTCCTCCAGATGCTGGCGTCCCAGCGGAGTCAGACGGTAATAGTTGCGAACCCGGTTGTTCTCAGAGATGAGCTTTTCCGCTTCCTCGATGAACCCCTGCTTTTGCAGCCGGTAGAGCACCGGGTACAAAAGCGGCATGGTATACTCACTGTTGGTTTTGTCCTTCAGCTCCTGGGTCATTTCGTAGGCGTACTTCGGGCGCTCCAACAGCAGCGACATGACTACCATCGGATTGACTGCGCGCTTGAAGTAGTCCTCGAAGGAATGACCGCGCGTGGTTTCTTTTTCGTTCATCAATACCCCACCTTTCAGCATTGTATTATATCGAATAGTCGCCAGAATTGCAATATAAAAATGTCAGTTTCTCATCGCCTTTT
>JAJQAS010000071.1 GCA_021203685.1 Clostridiales bacterium
GTCTCTTCACAGGTGTTACCCATGTGTCTCTTGACACACGGGCCGCCCCTACACATACGGCAGAAAAAGGGATAACCAACATCATCCATCAGCCGTCAAAAAATAACATGATACCTGTGAAACGGCAAGAAGCAATGTATAAGGTGAGGGAAAAGTATGGCATCCATCAAATTTGATGAATATCGGGTCAAGCTCCACAATCTGTCCCCGGTGCTGGAGGATCTGGGCAAGTCCCTGGGGCTGGAGGCCGCCGAGCAGGAGCTGGACCTGCTCCAGGCTCAGAGCGCGGCGGAGGATTTCTGGTCCAACATGGAAAAGGCCCAGAAGGTCTCCCAGCGCATCAAGAACCTCCAGGACAAGATCGAGGCCCAGAACAAACGCCTCTCCACAGTGGAGGATCTGCTGGTCCTGTGCGAGATGGGTCTGGAGGAGGACGACGACGAGCTGCTGGACGAGCTGGAGTCCACCTATGCCGCCCTGGAGGCGGACATCGAGTCCGCCCGGCTGTCCACCCTGTTCCGGGGGGAGTACGACCACAACGACTGTATGCTCTCCATCCACGCGGGGGCCGGCGGCACCGAGGCCCAGGACTGGGCCGCCATGCTGTTCCGGATGTACCAGCGCTGGGCGGACCGCCGGGGCTTCAAGTGCGAGACGCTGGACTACGAGGACGGCGACGAGGCGGGCATCAAGACCGCCACGCTGATGATCTCCGGCGAAAACGCCTACGGCTACCTCCGCAGCGAACACGGCGTCCATCGGCTGGTGCGCATCTCCCCCTTCGACTCCAACGCCCGGCGGCAGACCTCCTTCGCCGCGGTGGAGGTCATGCCCGACCTGCCCGACGACGTAGAGGTGGACATCCGCCCGGAGGACGTGGAAATGCAGGTGTTCCGCAGCTCCGGCGCAGGCGGCCAGCACATCAACAAGACCTCCTCCGCCGTCCGGCTCATCCACAAGCCCACGGGTATCGTGGTCTCCAGCCAGCAGGAGCGCTCCCAGTTCCAGAACAAGGACACCTGCTACCGGATGCTCCGGGACAAGCTGGTACAGCTGCAAATGCAGGCCCACGCGGAGAAAATTTCCGACCTGAAAGGTGTGCAGATGAAGATCGAATGGGGCAGCCAGATTCGCTCCTATGTCTTTATGCCCTACCAGATGGTCAAGGACATGCGCACCGCCTACGAGACCAGCAACATCAACGCCGTCATGGACGGCGACCTGGACGGGTTCATCAACGCCTACCTGACCGCCGAGGCCACCGGCAACTGGGCGAAGTAATGTCTCAACAGCCACCGCCGCCCTGCCCCCGGCAGGGCGGCAGTTTTCGGCCTGTTTGCCGTTTTTCCAGCGAAATCATATTGAAAAACCGGTATTTATATGGTATAAAAAATAGAACGCATTTGGGCACAGCGACCCGAAGCAAATCCAGGGGAAAGGATGGGAACCAATGGGATTTTTTCTGCTGATCGCCAGGTGGGGTCTGCGCTTCCTCTACCTGTTTTTTATGCCCTTGAAGGCGAAAAACAAGGTGGTCATGCTCTCCCGGGAATCGGACACCCCGCCGGTGGACTTCCGCCTGCTGGAGGAAGAGATCAAACGCCGCTCTCCGGAGACGGAAGTGGTCTACTTCTGCCGCAAAATGACCAAACAGGTCAATATCCCCTCCTACTGCTGGATGACGCTGAAAAGTCTCTACCATATCGCCACCGCTTCGGTGGCGGTGACGGACACCTACTCCATTCAGCTGTGTGTGCTGCCTCGCAAAAAGGGCCTGACGGTGGTGCAGATCTGGCACGCCCTCGGCGCGGTGAAGCGGTTCAGCTACCAGTGCCTGGACACCCCCAACGGCCGCACCAGCCAGATGGCGGAGCGGATGTGTATGCACAAAAATTACGATTACATCCTCTGCACCTCCCAGGCCACCAAGGCCATCTATGTGGAGGCGTTCCACACCGCGCCGGAGAAAATTCTGGTGCTGGGGATGCCCCGGGTGGACTACATCCAGCGCCCCGCCCCCGGCCTGCGGGAGAAATTTCTGGCCGAACGGCCCGACCTGCGGGGCAAAAAGCTGATGCTCTACCTGCCCACCTTCCGGGACGGGGTGGACGAAGGCACCGAGAAGCTGCTCCACGCCGCCGCCGGCATGGATGACGTGGCGCTGCTGGTCAAGCCCCACCCCCTCTCCAACTTCCACGTCCCACGGGGCAACCGGCCCGGCCACGGCTGGTCTACCTACGACCTGATGAAGGTCTGCGACGGCGTCATCACCGACTACTCCGCCTCCTCTCTGGAGGCCAGCCTGCTCCACAAGCCGGTGTATTTCTACCTCTTCGACTACCAGGCGTACAAGTACAACCAGGGCCTGAACATCGACCCCAACCGGGAGCTGCCGGAGGCTGTCTCCGTGGACGCGGCGGGTATGATGGAGAAAATTCGCGCCGGAGGCTACGACCTGGACGCTCTGGAGCGGTTCCGGGCCAAGTACATCCAGACCGCCGACCAGGACAACACCGCCGCTATCACCGAGTTCCTGCTGGAGCATATTCCCGCCGAACTGCGGCAGCGGGAAGCGGCAAGGGTTAGTGGCCAGTAGCTAGTGATTAGTGACTAGAAAACGGGCTTTTCTCTCGAAATTTCACATCTGTCGAATAAAAACCACACTATACGATACGCACTATCCCCTCTTGCCTCCCCTGAAAGGGGAGGTGGCGCGGCGTAAGCCGCGACGGAGGGGTTTCACCGCAGAAGTGAGTAAAATAGAAAAAACAACGGGTGAGACACTATGAACATAAAGAAAGCCATCAAAACCTTTGCCTACAACGTGGCCAAAGCCTGTCCTCCCCTGCGGCGGGTGTACCGCCGCTGTCTGTTCGCCTACCGCCATTTCCACTACTGGGTCCACACCCGGGGACTGACGGTGGACAAAAAGCTGGTGGTGTTCTGCACCTTTTCCGGCAAGGGCTATTCCGACAGCCCCAAGGCCATTTATGAGTATATGCTCACGGAGGAGAAGTACAAAGAGTATCGGTTCGTCTGGATCTTCCGGGAGCCGGAAAACTTCCGCTGGCTGGAGGAAAACCGCAATACCACCATCGTCCGCTGGGCCTCCAAGGAGTACGAACGGGCCATGGCCTCCGCCGGGTACTGGATCTTCAACTACCGGGTCAGCGACCACGTATGGCCCACCGAGGACCAGACCTATGTGGAGTGCTGGCACGGCACCCCCCTGAAACGGCTGGGCTACGACATCACCGCCGGGGGCAACGTGATGAACACGTCCAAGGAGATCCAGCGGAAGTACGACCTGGATTCCGCCAAGTTCAAATACATCATCTCCCCCTCCCCCTACTGCTCGGAGAAGTTCACCTCCGCCTGGAACCTGACCGCCACCGGCAAGGAGGACGCCATTCTGGAGCAGGGCTACCCCCGGAACGACTTCTTGTTAAACCACACCCAGGCCGATGTGGACGCCATCAAGGCCCGGCTCCACATCACCCCGGCGGAAATTGGCGGCCGGAAAATCGTCCTCTACGCTCCCACCTGGCGGGACAACCAGCACGACGACGCCAACGGCTACAGTTACACCCTGGGGCTGGACTTCCAGCGTCTGCGCCAGGCCCTGGGGGAGGACATCGTGGTGCTCTTCCGCGCCCACTACCTGGTGGCCAGCCAGTTCGACTTCGCCGCCTACGAGGGCTTTGTCTACAACGTCTCCGGCTACCCCGACATCAACCACCTGTACCTGGCCGCCGACCTGCTCATCACCGACTATTCCTCGGTGTTCTTCGACTACGCCAACCTCCGCAAACCCATGCTGTTCTATATGTATGACCTGGCCGCCTACCGGGACGACATCCGGGGCTTTTACATCGGACTGGACGAGCTGCCCGGCCCCATTGTGGAGACGGAGGACGAGCTGCTCCGGGCCATCCCGGCCCAACTGGCCGACAGCAGCCAGTGGGAGGAGCGGTACGAGACCTTCTGCCAGAAGTTCAGCCCCTTTGACGACGGCCACGCCAGCCAACGGGCGCTGGAGATCATTCTGGGAGAAAAGCCCAACGTTCGGGCCAGCCAGCAGCGGGATGCCGTAAACATTTGACGATGGCGGCGCGTTGTGGTATACTGTTCCATTACAGAAAGTAATTCGGCGGAAACGCCGATAAGGGAGCGAAGCTATGATCCGGTTTCTAAAAGACGTACACAAATACTGGCGTTACATCCTCTACTCGGCCAAGGCCCATCTGAAAGACGAGGTGGCCGGTTCCTTCCTGAACTGGCTGTGGTGGATTTTGGACCCGCTGCTGTTTATGCTGGTTTACACCTTTGTCTACACCATCGTTTTCGGCAGGAGCCAGGACTACCTGTGCGCCTTCATCTTCATCGGCTACACCACCTGGCAGTTCTTCGACCGGTGCATCAACGGCAGCGTCAAGCTGGTCAAGCGGTACCAGTCGGTGCTGTCCAAGGTCTATCTGCCCAAGTTTATCCTGATTTTGTCCAATATGATGGTATATGGCTTCAAAATGCTCATTGGGTTCGGCCTTGTCCTCATCGCCATGCTGCTTTATCGCGTTCCATGGACGCCAAAAGTGCTGTGGGTCTTTCCCTATCTGCTGCTGCTGTTTCTGCTGTCCTTTGGGCTGAGCTGCATCCACGGCGGCGTCTATATGGAGGACCTGTCCAACATCATCCGGGTGGTGCTGCGGCTGATGTTCTACCTCTCCGGCATCTTCTACAACCCGGAAGTGCAGCTGGAGGGGCTGGCCCAGTACGCCATGATCCGCCTGAACCCCACCTGCTATATCATCACCCAGCTGCGCAACACCATGCTCTACAACAAGGCACCCCTTGCAAACTGGCTGCTGCTCTGGGGGGCGATTGGGCTGCTGCTGTCCATCATCGGCGTCAAGCTGATTTATAAGTACGAGCGGCGGTACGTGAAGTCGGTGTAAGTGAGCTGTTAGCTATTAGCTGTTGGCCGTTAGTCAAGTATTTCCAGTCTAAAGCGAACAGCTAAAAAGGAAGCCGAGAGCTAAGGAAGCTCTGATTAAATGGCCTTGGATGGCTGGGCGAGCAGATTTTGCGCAAATCGAGGCGCAAAATCGCAGGAATCCTTTGTGGATTTCAAGATTTTGCAACGAAGAGTTGCACAAAATAAGCCGTCCAGACGCCGGGAGTTATTTAATCAGAGGTTCCCTAATAGCAAAGAGGCTCATCGAGCAAAAAAAGAAAAAGCACGAAATGCTTTGAGGCGGACCTCCCGGAGGTCCGCCTCCTTTTCTCCCAAAACAGCAGGAGGCATGACAGATGAAGTACGATGTTTCCCGTTTTATGAGGCTCACCAGATCTTCTACAACTGCGCATTGAAGGAGATTCAGGGCGGACGAAAGCGCACCCATTGGATGTGGTTTATCTTTCCCCAGCTCCGCGCCCTGGCGCGCAGCCCGATGGCGGAACGGTTCAGCATCTGCGACCTGGGAGAAGCCCAGGCGTTCCTGGCCGACCCCTATCTGGGCGGGAACCTGCGGGAAATCTCCCAGGCCCTGCTGACGCTGGATACCCATGACCCGTTGAAGGTGTTTCCAGAGCCGGACGACAGGAAGCTCCAGCGCTGCATGACCCTGTTCGCCTACGCCAGCGGCGGGAAACAGGTGTTTCTGGACGTGCTGCAACAGTCTTTTGACGGTTGGCAGGATGAGCGCACGCTGAAATTGCTGGAGCAGCCCCGCCAGTGACGGACGGGACAAAAAGCTGAAAAATTCCCCTTGACAGCCGAACCTTCCGCTGTTATAATGGTTCCGCAAAACAAAGCAGGAACGGTTCCTCACCTTCTGCGCCTGGGCGCAGTGGTCAATAGCGCTGATACATCTCGCCCGGCTGGTTTCGGGTGGGTGTGGTTTGTGCGGGTACCGTTTCGGTATCCGTTTTGATTTTATTCTGGAGGTGTTTTCGTATTAGCAGTATGTCTCATCAGATCAACGAGGAGATCCGCGACAAAGAGGTTCGCCTGATTTCCTCTACCGGCCAGCAGATGGGTATTATGTCCTCCCGCGCCGCGTTGCAGGAGGCGCAGAAGGCCGGTCTGGACCTGGTCAAGATCTCTCCCAAGGCCGTCCCCCCCGTGTGCAAGATCATGGACTACGGCAAGTTCCGCTTCGAGCAGTCCAAGCGGGAAAAAGAAGCGAAAAAGAACCAGCATGTGGTTGAAATCAAGGAGATCCGGATGTCCCCCAGCATCGACGTGGGCGACTTCAACACCAAGCTCCGCAACGCCCACAAGTTCCTGGGCGAGGGCAACCGCGTCAAGGTCACTGTCCGCTTCCGGGGCCGCGAAATGGCCCATACCGACATTGGCGAGAAGCTGCTGCGCCGCTTCGCCGCGGAGAGCGAGGAGATCGCCGTGATGGACCGCAAGCCCGTCTTGGATGGCCGCCATATGACCATGCTGCTCTCCCCCAAGGCGTCCAAAGACGCCGCCTCCAAGAGCGCGGCCCGGCGCGACAACCGCCGCCCGCCCGAGAAAAAATAACGCAGCTGCCACCAACGAAAGGAGTCTTTCACCATGCCTAAGATGAAAACGCACAGCGGTGCGAAAAAGAGATTCAATCTCACCAAAAACGGCAAGGTCAAGCGTTCCCACGCCTACGCCAGCCACATCCTCACCAAGAAATCCACCAAGCGTAAGAGAGGCCTCCGCAAGGGCGCCTATGCGGACGTGACCAACAGCGATACCATCCGCAAGATGATCCCTTACAAATAAGTCGATAGGAGGCAACTGAAATGGCAAGAGTCAAACGCGCAATGATGACGCGCAAGAGAAGAAATAAGGTCCTCAAGATGGCCAAGGGCTACTGGGGCGCCAAGAGCAAGCACTACAAGATGGCCAACCAGGCCGTCATGAAGTCCCTGACCTACGCCTACACCGGCCGCCGCCTGAAAAAGCGCGACTTCCGCCGCCTGTGGATCACCCGCATCAGCGCCGCCTGCAAGCAGAACGGCATCAACTACTCCACCTTTATGCACGGCCTCAAGCTGGCCAACGTCACCATCGACCGCAAAATGCTCTCTGAGATGGCCGTCAACGACAAGGCCGCTTTCACCCAGCTGGTGCAGGTCGCCAAGGCCAGCCTGTAAAATTTGTTTTTACGCTGCTTCCACAGCGCGGAGGTTTTGGAATCTCCGCGCTGTGTTTTTTCTGCAAGGGACAACCAAGAGAACCGGCCGGGGGGTTCGCGCTGAAAAAACCGAAAAAACGCCAAAGAACGGTTGCCATTCCCGGAAACGCATGGTATAATCAAAGTGGATTTGGTGGAACTGCGCAGCGCGGCGCGTGGTGGGCGGCGCGGCTTGTGCAGGTTTGCCGAAACAATTAATCCCCGCAAGGGGACGGAAACGCAAAATTTAGTAATGTAGTTGTTGCTTCGTACAGGAAACAATTAATCCCCGTAAGGGGCCACAAAAAGAACGCCGCACTCAACCGTGCGGCGTCTTTTTCTGTCTTTGCGCATGTCTGCTGCTCCTGGCGGGGCTGCGCCGACTTTTTGGCTTGCGGCGATGGCCTGAGCGTGATATACTAGGATGAATTTGAAGAAGAGAAGATTTGTTTTTTAGACTGAGGTAAGTTATGGCAAGACGCAAAAAAGACACCGCACCCAAACCCACAGGCAACGACAACGTCAAGGGCCTCCACGCCGAGGTGCTGGAGCAGCCCATCACCGAGACGCTGGAGATCAACTATATGCCCTACGCCATGAGCGTCATCATCAGCCGGGCCATTCCCGAAATCGACGGCTTCAAGCCCAGCCACCGGAAACTGCTGTACACCATGTACCAGATGCACCTGCTGGGGGGCAACCGCACCAAGTCCGCCAACGTGGTGGGTTCCACCATGAAGCTCAACCCCCACGGCGATGCCGCCATCTACGAGACCATGGTGCGCCTCTCCCGGGGCTATGGGGCGCTGCTCCACCCGCCGGTGGACTCCAAGGGCAACTTCGGCAAGGTGTTCTCCCGTGACATGGCCTACGCCGCCTCCCGTTACACCGAGGTCCGGCTGGACCCCATCTGTCAGGAGTTTTTCCGGGACATCGACAAGGACACCGTGGACTTTGTGGACAACTACGACGGCCAGCTGAAAGAGCCGACGCTGCTGCCAACCACCTTCCCCAACGTGCTGGTCTCCGCCAACCAGGGCATCGCCGTGGGCATGGCCTCCAACATCTGCGGGTTCAACCTGGGGGAGGTCTGCGATGCCGCCATCGCCCGGATGAAAAATCCCAAATCCGACCTGTTCGCCACCTTGAAAGCGCCGGACTTCCCCACCGGCGGGCAGCTGCTCTACGACCAGAAGGCGCTGGAGCAGGTCTACCGCACCGGGCGGGGGTCGCTGAAAGTGCGGGGCCGCTGGCGCTACGTCAAGGCGGAAAACCTCATCGAGATTTACGAGGTGCCTTACTCCACCACCATCGAGGCCATTATGGACAAGGTGGCCGACCTGGTGAAAGCCGGGAAGATTCGGGAAATCACCGATATGCGGGACGAGACCGACCTCTCCGGCCTGAAGCTGGCCATCGACCTGAAGCGGGGAGTAGACCCGGAAAAGCTGATGTCCAAGCTGTGCAAGCTGACTCCCTTCCAGGACGCCTACCCCTGCAACTTCAACATCCTCATCAACGGCAATCCCCGCGTCATGGGGGTGGGGGAGATTTTAGACGAGTGGATCGCCTGGCGGATGGAGTGCGTCCGCCGCCGGGCCAGCTACGACATGGCCAAAAAGCGGGAAAAGCTCCACCTTCTGCTGGGCCTGCGGAAAATTTTGCTGGACATCGACAAGGCCATCAAAATCATCCGGGAGACCCCCACCGAGGCGGAGGTCATCCCCAACCTGATGATCGGCTTCGGCATCGACCAGGTGCAGGCGGAGTTCGTGGCGGAAATCAAGCTGCGGAACATCAACCAGGAGTATATTTTACGCCGCACCAACGAGGTGGACCAGCTCCAGGAGGAGATAAACGACCTCCAGGACGTGGTGGACAACCCCCAGCGGGTGAAGAAGATCATCACCGGCGAGCTGCAAACGGTCAAAAAGAAATACGCTGTTCCCCGGCGGACGGAGATCGTCTACGACTACCAGGAGGACATGCCGGAGGAGACGGAGGACGTGCCAGACAATCCGGTGCACGTGTTCCTGTCCCAACAGGGGTACTTTAAGAAAATCACCCCCCAGTCCCTGCGGATGTCCGGCGAGCAGAAGTACAAGGAGGGGGACGGCCCCAGCCAGTACTGGGACACCACCAGCAGCCAGGAGATCATGTTCTTCACCGACCGGCAGCAGTGCTACAAGGCCCGCCTCAACGACTTTGCCGACAGCAAGGCCAGCGTGCTGGGCGAGTACCTGCCCTCCCGCCTGGGCATGGACGAGGGCGAAAACGTGGTGTGGGCCTGTCTGCCGGGGGACTACTCCGGCACCCTGCTCTTCTTCTTCGAGAACGGCAAGGCCGCCCGTGTGGAGCTGGAGAAGTACCGCACCGTCACCAACCGGCGGCGGCTGACCGGCGCGTACTCCGACAAATCCCCCCTGAAAGCGGCGTTTTTGCTGCAAGAGGACGCGGAGCTGGCGGTGTTCTCCACCGAGAACCGGGCGCTGCTCTTCAACACCGCCGCCCTGACCCCCAAGGCCACCCGCACTACCCAGGGCGTGGCGGTGCTGACCCTCAAACCCAAGTATCAACTCAGCAAGGTTCTGCCTGCGGCGGAGAGCGGCATCGTCAATCTGGCCCGCTACCGGGCCAGGAAGATCCCCGCCGCCGGGTCACTGCTCAAGCCGGAGGACAAGGGCGAGGTTCAGATGGCGTTGGAGATGAAGTGAGACTGTGTTTTCGTTGACAAGCAGGCCGTTCTATCGTAAAATATGCCATATGAAAACCACTTGCATCCAGGAGGTCTCGCTGTGAAAGGAATCATTCTCGCCGGAGGCGCGGGGACCCGGCTCTATCCGCTGACGCTGGTCACGTCCAAACAGCTGCTGCCGGTCTATGACAAGCCCATGATCTTCTACCCCCTGTCCACCCTGATGATGGCGGGTATCCGTGAAATTCTCATCATCTCCACCCCCAAGGACCTGCCCAACTTTGAGCGGCTGCTGGGGGACGGCAGCCAGTACGGCCTCCAGCTGAGCTACAAGGAGCAGCCCTCCCCGGACGGGCTGGCCCAGGCGTTCCTGCTGGGGGAGGAGTTCATCCAGGGGGAACCCTGCGCCCTGATTCTGGGGGACAACATCTTCTACGGCGCGGGCATGGGCCGGATGCTCAAGTGGGCGGTGGCCAACGCCCGGCGGGGCGAGGCCAGCATCTTCGGCTACTACGTCAGCGACCCTCAGCGGTTCGGCATCGTGGAGTTCGACCGGATGGGCAAGGTCATCTCCGTGGAGGAAAAGCCGGAGCACCCCAAGAGCAACTACTGCATCACCGGTCTGTACTTCTACGATAACCGGGTGGTGGACTTCGCCAAGCAGGTCCGCCCCTCCCCCCGGGGGGAGCTGGAGATCACCGACCTGAACCGGCTCTACTTAATGGACAGCACCCTGAACGTGAAGATTTTGGGCCGCGGCTACGCCTGGCTGGACACCGGCACCATGGACTCTCTGGCCCAGGCCACCGACTTTGTCCGCACCGTCCAGACCTGGCAGGGGGTGGAAATTTCCGCCCCGGAGGAGATCGCCTACACCAACCGCTGGATCACCAAGGCCCAGCTGCTGGAGGCGGCGGAGAAATACGGCAAATCCCCCTACGGCAAGCACTTGCGCCATGTGGCGGCGGGTAAAATTCAGTACGAGGGCATCATCGAGGATTGACCAAGCCTTTTTCGAGGAATGGAGCGTTATTTATGACCACCAAAACCATCATTGTCACCGGCGGCGCGGGCTTCATCGGCGGCAACTTTGTCCACTATATGCTGAAAGCCCACCCGGATTACCGCATCATCTGCTTGGACTGCCTGACCTACGCCGGGAATCTGGAGACCCTGGCCCCCGTGATGGATGACCCCAACTTCCGCTTTGTCAAGGACTCCATCACCGACCGGGCGGCGGTGTACTGCCTGTTTGAGGAGGAGCATCCCGACGTGGTGGTGAACTTCGCCGCCGAGAGCCACGTGGACCGCTCCATCGAGAACCCCTCCGTCTTTTTGGAGACCAACGTCATTGGCACCGGCGTCCTGCTGGACGCCTGCAATAAGTACGGCATCGGCCGCTACCACCAGGTCTCCACCGATGAGGTTTATGGCGACTTGCCTCTGGACCGGCCCGACCTGTTCTTCACCGAAGAGACGCCGCTGCACACCTCCAGCCCCTACTCCGCCTCCAAGGCCTCGGCGGACCTGCTGGTCATGGCCTACCACCGCACCTACGGTCTGCCCGTGACCATCAGCCGCTGCTCCAACAACTACGGCCCCTACCACTTCCCGGAGAAGCTCATCCCCCTGATGATCGCCAACGCCCTGAACGACAAGCCCCTCCCCGTCTACGGCGAGGGCAAGAACGTCCGGGACTGGCTCTATGTGGAGGATCACTGCCGGGCCATCGACCTCATTATCCACAAGGGCCAGGTGGGCGAGGTCTACAATGTGGGCGGCCACAACGAAATGCGGAACATCGACATCGTCAAGCTCATCTGCAAGGCCCTGGGCAAGCCGGAGAGCCTCATCGTCCACGTGGAGGACCGGAAGGGCCACGATATGCGCTACGCCATCGACCCCACCAAAATCCACAATGAACTGGGCTGGCTGCCGGAGACCAAATTCGCCGACGGCATCCAGAAGACCATCCAGTGGTACCTGGACAACCGGCCCTGGTGGGAGCATATTCTCTCCGGGAACTATCAGCGGTACTATGAGGAAATGTACGGGGAACGGCTGAAAAAAATTAGCAATTAGCAATGTGCAATGTGCAATTCTGCGAGGGCGGGGGCGTGTTGCTCCCTGCAAAACGATAGCTTATACCAGAGAAATCGTCTCGAAACGCAGAAAAGAAAGGCGTCCTGTGGAAAAACCCACGGGACGCCTCATTTTATCTGTTTTGAAAGAGGTTCGCTGATGTGAACTGTGCGTTGCAAAGAGAGCGACAAGCGTTCCCGCCTGTTTCATTGCACATTGCACATTGCTAATTGCAAATTAGTACGCGACGCCCCAGACCACCATCTTCTTGGCGGGTTTGCCGCAGACGGGGCAGACCTCCC
>JAJQAS010000144.1 GCA_021203685.1 Clostridiales bacterium
CACAGCCCTTGGAGTGGGGCTATAAAAACTACTACTCTATAATACAAGGAATGAGATGAACAGCAGGGCCTGGAGTTCTCCCAGCTGGTATATCCAGGGGCCGGGTGAGGCCGAACGGCTGGCGGAGCACATACAGAAATACGGCGACAGAGGCTTCGCCGTCATCGACGGCTTCTTCTACCCCACCTATTCCTGCCGCTTTTCTGCCTCTTTCAAAGAGCGGGGGCTGGCCTTCGCTCCGTTCCGGTACGAGACAGAGGTGACCTATGCGCTGATCGATGCGGCGGAGGCCCAGGCGCGGGCCTTCGGCGCCAACGTCGTCGTCGGCATGGGAGGCGGGAAGGCGCTGGACACGGCGAAAGCCGTGGCAAGTCGCCTGAGCGTTCCCCTGGTGGTCATTCCCACCAGCGCTTCCACTGACGCCCCCACCAGCGCCATGTCCATCTACTACAACGAGCGGCACGAGAAGATCGGGTATGAATACTTTTCCAAAAACCCCGACCTGGTGCTGGTGGACAGCCAAATCATCGCCGACGCCCCGCCCCGCTTTCTGGCGGCGGGCATGGGCGACGCCCTGGCCGCCGTGTTTGAGGCCCGGGCGTCGCAAAAAACCGGCAGTCCCAACTACGTCTGCACAGATACTGGCAGTTATCAGGGTACGGACAGCGCCATGCTGCTGGCGGAGGGCGCTTACCGGATCTTGCTGCGGGATGGTTATACTGCCCTACAGGACAACCGGCGTCATCAGGTGACAGAGGCGCTCCAGCGGGTCATCGAGGCCAACACGCTGATGAGCGGCATCGGCTTTGAGAACATCGGCTGCGCCGCCGCCCACTCCATCTATAACGGTCTGTCCTGCATGGAAGGGACAAAACCCATGCTCCACGGGGAGATGGTGGCCTTCGGCGTCCTCTGCGAACTGTTTTTTGAAGCCGCACCCCGGGAGCAAATTGAAACTGTCGCCGCATTTCTGCACAGCGTCGGCCTGCCGCTGACCCTGGCCGAAATGGGCTTTGACAACAGCTCGGAAACCATTTCCCGGATCGTGCACCATACGGAACAGACAGAGTGGACCCGGGAACTGGGCGTTGTGACTGACGAAACCGCCGCGCGCGCGGTTGCCCAGGCGGACGCCTTCGGACAGACATTTTTGAGCCGGGTGACTATCACATGAAACCGCTCATTTTGCTCACCAATGACGATGGCATCCACTCCCCCGGCCTGATGGCCGCGGCGGAGGCCCTCGCCGGGCTGGGGCGTTTGCTGATTGCCGCGCCCCAAACCCAACAGACCGCCATGGGTCGCTCCTTCCCCCGGACAGACGATTTGGGTATTTTAGAGCGTGTTGCTGACTTTGACGGCCTGCCCGATGCGGAGGGTTGGGCGGTTCACGGCTCCCCCGCATGGTCTGTGGCCTATGGGGTGCTTGAGCTGGCCGGGGAGCGCCCGGCTCTCTGTGTCAGCGGCATCAACTACGGTGAAAACATGGGGCAGACCATCGGCTACAGCGGCACCCTGGGCGCTGCCTTTGAGGCCAACAGCTACGGCATCCCCTCCGTGGCCCTGTCGCTGGAGACATCCCCGATGGAGTATTACGCCACCGATTTCCCCTCTCAGGACTGGTCCAGCGCCCAGGCAGCCCTGCGAAAATGGGCTGGATGGATGCTGTCTTTTGGCTCCACACCTCCGGCGGACACGCTGAACATTAACCTCCCAGCCATTCCGCTCCCGCCCTCCCGGTACCATATCACTCACCAGAGTCGGCAAACTCATCTGGTTTTTCAACCGCCAGGGCCAAGGGATCGTTCTCAGCCTTTCCAGCTCCGGTTCCTGCGGCAGGTCGATGCGGCAGCATTGGAGCCGGACAGCGATCTCTACGCTGTCTGTGTGGAACGGGTCACATCGGTAACACCGATGCAGTGCGGTTTCAGCTGTGGGTGGAGAAGAGACCCTGGCCCCATATAATGGTTAATGTTCGTTTAAAAAGGGAGCGTTGCAGAACAGGAAAACTGCAACGCTCCTTTAACGCTCTCTTTCTTGTAGCCTATATTTTCCTAAATTACAATAGTTTTTCCGTGATGTTCATTGGTAGATGCATATGGGTTTCACGGAGGGAGGGCGCAGCCCGACCGGAGAGAAACCCATACGGGCGGCTGCTTAGCTGGTCATGAGTCCTGCCACTTGGACCTCTCTGGGGGAAGAATACCAACAGATTTTCACAGAGGTCATGGAGGAATGCAGCATTTCCGAGCGTGAACTGAGTCGGGAGATGGACGCTGAAGCCATCGACCAGCTGGAAGAACAGGGGATGACCGTCACTTATCCCGATAAGCAGGAATTTATTGATAAGGCAGCGGAATTGCACGAGGAATGGGAAGTCGAGTACGACGATATTATCACCAGAGTCCGCGAATTGGGCGTTTCAGAATAGGAGGAACCTATGGAAAAGCTAATTTCGGTTTTTAAAAAGCTGCAAAAGGTCAACACTGTCGTGCTTGGCGCAGCTCTGCTTGCCATGGTCGCCGTCGGGTTTTGCAGACTTTCTGTCGGTTTGTTGATGGCTGGCGTTATTCCGGGCATCATGTGCTGCGTGTTCCTCTGCATCTATGCCTACTTCAAGGCGAAAAAAATGCCAAAAGCACGAGTTTCTCATTTCCTGCGCTTTTGAGTATCCATGTTCAAATCTCACAGACGGTGACGCCATAAGCGGGCAGGGTATGCGTCCCGGCGGACAGCTTTTCCCCGGTGAAGAGAGAAACAGCTTCCTGTTTCAACGTGAAGGAGACTGGACCGGGCTGGTAATTCAACAGGAACAGATATCGTTTTTCTTTGGTCTCCCGAACGACCAGTTCCAACTCCTTCGGTGCGTCGACGATTTGGCGGTATGGTTCCAGGACCCCGACGTAGTCCAGCAGCTGTCGCACCGATTCCCGGCAAAAGGCCGCGCCAAAATGGAGCACCCGTCCGTTCCCCACGGGGCGCTCAGTGAGTGCGGCCTCACCCTGATAGTAGCTGTTCTGATAGCGCGCCAATACATTTGTCCCCTCCAGCGGGGTCAAAATGTCATTGAACAACGGTGTGTCCAGCCGGTTTCCGTTCCACTCGGCCCAGGTGGGTTCCTCCGCCGGACTGGTAAAGGTGAAGTCGTGAATGTCAGTCCCCGTGAGGGGCTGCAGCAGACCGGGCTGGGGCAGCATCACGCAATGGCCCTGCGGATTTTTATACCCTGCCCGGCATCCAAGGATCAGTGTGCCGCCCTGTTTTACATACGCCTCCAACAGCGCCGCACGGCCCTCGTCCATGATGACCGGATGGGGATAGATCAGCACCGGATAAGCGGACAACTCCTCCTCTGTGGTCGTCTCCTGCAAGTAGACAACATCATACGGTGTATGATACAGCTCTGAGGCAGCAAAGATCTCTGGCTCGCTCTGCCATGTCAGTCGGCGGTGCCAGCTGTCCACCTCTGCGTCCCACTCGTTGTCGTAATCCTTGAGCACCGCAAACTGCGCCGCATAGCGGCTGCCGCAGAGAGGCTGGAGCGCCTGCAGCTGCCGGTGAAAACGTTTGACCTCTTCCAGTTTCCGGTTGTCCCGGTTGTCGTAATCCAGAATCCCGTGCCAGTAGATCTCCGTTCCACGGGTGGCTGTGCGCCAACGGAAAAAGGAGATGTAATCCGCGCCGTGGGCCACGCTTTGCATTGCCCACAGCGTCAGCTGTCCGGGACGGGGCGCAGGCCCCTCCATCCGCGTTGTCCAGCCGTTTGCACCGGACTGTTGCTCCATGACGCCGAAATGGGGGCAAATGGAACGCACTTCGTTCAGATGAGAGGACCAGCGGCGGTCGTTCAGATCCTGTGCGTGGAGCGGGTCCCGGTCCAGCCCGAAGGCGAAGGACGGATAGGAGTCATAGGTGTAGACATCCAGGCTGTCCCTCTGCATCTTGTGGTTGTCCATATGGCCAAAGCGCCCGTTGGTGGTGATAAACACCCCTTCGGGGATGTATTTCCGCAAAATCGTCGCCTGCATTTGGCAGAAGCCGGTCACGCTGTCCGAAATGAACCGGTAGTAGTCCAGCATCTGGTGGGGGTTCTCCTGTTCGCCGGGCAGCGTCCGGGGCAGATGGACCTCTTCCCATGACGTATACGTCTGGTTCCAGAAGGCGGTCCCCCAGCTGTCGTTCAGCGTCTCCAACGTCCGGTATTTCTCCCGCACGAAGGCGCGGAACGCCTCATCGTCCGCCGCAGAATAGAACTCGTTGACCTCACAGTTCAATTCATTGTCGATCTGCCATCCGACGATGGCGGGATGGGCGCCGATGTGAGCGGCGATCTGCTCCACAATGCGGCTGCACAATTCCCGATATTTGGGTGAGTTGTAGTTGTAGTGACGCCGCCCACCGTGCCGGTACAGCACGCCGTCCTTCCGGGCGTTCAACACCTCCGGGTAACGCTCTGTCAGCCATGCCGGCGGCGTAGCGGTGGGCGTGCCGAAGATCACTTTCATTCCTTTTTGCTGCGCCAGATCCAGAAAACGGTCAAAAAACGCAAACGTAAAGGTTCCTTCCGTGGGTTCAAACTTGCTCCACGCAAATTCTCCGATGCGGATAACAGAGATGCCTGCCTCCAGCATCCGGTCTAAATCGCGTTCCCAAAGAGATTCGTCCCACTGCTCCGGATAGTAGCAGGTCCCCATGGTCATCTCGGTCCACTGGAAGGTTTGTTGCTTGCTCATACGTCATTCTCCTTTTGGGTTTGGGTAGTTGGGATGCGGAAGGAAATACAGGTCCCCCCGGTTGAGGGCACTCTGAATGTTGAACTGACATGCCTCGCCATAGAGCAGATGGAGTCGGCGGTACACATTTTTTAATCCGATGGAGTGATGGGGCTTCATGTCCTCGCACTGTCGAAGCAGCGCCCGCACCTGTTTCTCAGACATACCTCTGCCGGTGTCGGATACCGAGACCAGCAACCACTCCCCCTCCTTTTGGATGGAAATGGACAGCTGACCCCCGCCGTTTTGATTTTCCAAGCCGTGCATGATGCTATTTTCCGCCAGTGGCTGGAGCAGGTATTCATAGACCCCCGTGCGCATGGTATCCCGTGCATATTCAAATTCAGGATACCCGGCGAGGATCACCACAGCAGTGTCCAACGACCGTTCCTTGACCATGGCGGCCAACTCCAGCTCGCTCATGCCCGGCATCTTCACATCCACGATAACAAGGTCGATGGGGGTAGAGAGCAACAGCTCCTGAGCTTCCACGCCGTTCTGGATTGTGTATACATCCGTAACGCCGATAGAGGCCCAGTCCAGGCTTTGCAGCCCCCGCCAGATCAGACGCTCATCATCCGCAATCAATACTGTCATATTTGAAGACTACATTCGTCCTTGTATACACTCCCACCTTTAATATACCATATTTTTCGGAACAACAAAAGGCCCTGTCCTGAGATTGTCCCGTTGTTGATAATTCGGAGCTGCTCCGGAAGAGCAGCCCCGAACCAGAACGGAAAACACCGAATGTGTTTACAGAATTACAGGGGCAGGGATGATGTAGTGTCAGCGTTTTATCCCTTGACGGCGCCTGCCACCATGCCCTCCATAATGTTCTTATGCAGCAAAATGTAGACGACAATGCTGGGGATGATAGGCGTCGGACGTGGTGCCGACCATCATGATTTCCAGCGTCTCGCCGGTGCTGCTGGTGGAGTTGCCCGCCGTCGAGCTGTCAGATGTGGAGCTGGAGCTGCCGCCGCAGGCCGCGAGGCTCATGCTCGGATGCCTGCCGGAAGGAGGGAGAAAACCAATGAGAGATGAGTGGAGCAGTTTTGCCGACCTGTTGGCTGATTTGATCACAAAATATGCAGCGGAGATTGACATTGATTCCCTGCCTGACCCGGATATGTCGGCCAGTCCTCCCCAAAAGGAAACGATTATGGATCTTTCCGCAAATTCCGCTGCATTGGAGGTTGAAAACGGTCTAGCAGAATGATATAATAATTCGTGAAAAGAGTGTCCAAACTCAGCAGAGAAATGCTTTTTTCGCATTTCTCTGCTGAGACTCCCGAAGATGACGAGGTGAGCATATGAACGCCCAGGAAAACAGAGACAATCCATCGGAAATTATCATATACAAAACGGAAGACGGCGTGACCAAATCGAGACGACCTTTGACGGGGACACCGTCTGGCTGTCCATAGATCAAATGGCGGAGCTGTTCCAGAGAGATAAATCAACGATTTCAAGGCATATCAGGAATATTTTCACAGAGGGTGAGCTTTGTGTCCGATTATACAAAAGGGCTTTACCACGACAAATGGATCGGGGGCGTGCTCCACTATACTGGGATGGGCAAAATTGGATATTAGGATATCCATTGGGCGCAGAACGCCACCCTCGCATTCTGCGGGGAAAATGGCGTGGATGTTCAGCCCGGCGAGGACGGCAACAACAGAAAGGTATGGATGTTCCCGATTCGTCCCGTCCCGGAAAACGATGTAAAGAAGCCGCCCATGTTCGTTTTTCGGGATATGGAGGATTATCTGGCGCGGGGCGCAGGTGTGGACACGGGATATCAGAAACTGCTGTCAGACAAGAAAAAACCAACCTCCAAACCGGTTTCGGCGCCTGTGGCTGCACCGTCCCGTCCTCCGAAGCCGGAAGTAATGGTTCCGCCTGAACTCGTGGGGAGAAAAGTAAAACACAAATCCTATGGGGAGGGCACCGTTACCGGCACTGCGGGCATCGTACTCACGGTTATGTTCTCCAGTGTGGGGGAGAAAAAGCTGGGCTATGAGGTCTGCCTCAAAAACAGGCTGATCGAGTTCCTTTGAGCAAATGAGAAGAGGCTGACATGAAAACGATTCAAGTGGTAGCGGCAGTGATTCACAAAAACCATCAGATTTTTGCCACAGCCCGCGGTTATGGTGACTACAAAGGGCGCTGGGAGTTCCCCGGCGGAAAAATCGAACCGGGCGAGACGCCGCGGCAGGCGCTGGAGCGTGAGATTTGGGAAGATCTGAATGTTCGCATTGAGGTGGGCGCACAAATTGGGACAATCGAGTGGGATTATCCAACGTTTCACCTGTCGATGGCGTGTTTCTGGTGCGTCATCATCACGGGAGAGCTGATGCTCAAGGAAGCGGAAGCCGCCAAATGGCTGAGCAGAGCGGAACTGGACAGCTTGGACTGGCTGCCTGCGGACCGGGAACTGGTTGAACGGTTGCGGAACAGCCCGCCTATTTAATGTAGGCGCACGGTGACCGCCCGCCGGTTCCGCGTGGGTTTCCCGGACGGCCCTGAGCCTCCCCTACAAATATATGGATAAATTTGGACGTTTTTATTTTATGCAGTCCAAGCGGCTATAAATATCTGGAAGAACGATATTTGATTTATAAACTTGCTTTCCGTGACAGCAGCCAGTAAAAACTTGCTTTCCCCGTGAAATTCAGGTAAAATAGTAAGAGGATTTTGTACACTGCGAGGAGAAACAGCGGCGCATTGCGGCGCGGTTGGATACCCCGCTGCCGCTGTTCCGGTATTACCTATGGGGGAGAATGGAAATGGCCTACGGAAAAGCAATTGAATTATTTCTTGTCAACGGGACGGCTGACAGCCTGACCACAGCGGAACTGTCGAACTGGAACGGAAAGGCACTGAAAATCCCCCGCATTGAGGTGTCTTCCTGTTACCGGGAAGATTTTACCCAACCGGGGGTGTATTTCCTGTTCTGCAAAGAGGACGACGAGCGCGACTCCGTATACATTGGCGAAGCGGAAAATGTAAAAGAGCGGCTGCTGCAGCATCTGCGTGATTATCAGTCCGAAAAGGAAAAATACTACTGGAATACCGCTGTTGTGTTCACCGGTCGGGACCTGAACAAGGCGCATATCCGCTATTTGGAGAACCGTTTTGTGGAACTTGCGCGAACCAGCAAGCGCTACCTGGTGCTCACCAAGAACACGTATGGCCACACGGTCCTGAAAGAATCCCAAATCGCTGTGATGGAAGAGTTCATCGACAACGTTAAGGTCCTCATCAACGCCCTTGGCTATAAGGTTTTGGAACCCCTGCTCCAGACAGGCAACGGTTCAGAGGCTGCCAGTGAAGCGCAGTCCCTTACTCTTTCCTCTGGTTCCGCGGCGGCCACCGGCATGGTAACGTCCGAAGGATTTGTGGTATTGAAGGGCGCGACAGTCAACGAAAAAACATCCAGGAAATCGCTCAGTCAGGGAATGCAGAAGCTGCGCGACAAATTGTTCGCAGACGGAAAAGTGGAGAATCTGACCACCACGGAAGACATCCTCTTCTCCAGTTCATCGGCGGCAGCCTGTTTTGTGCTGGGGTACAGCGTAAGTGGGCCAAAGACGTGGAAAAACGGTTCCGGCGTATCGCTGAAAGAGCTGGAAAGCAGCGCTGCGGAGTGATAAGGTTCCCTATCCGTTTGCCGCATTGCCGCCAATGCAGGCAGCCCGCTCCGCTCACACGGCCACGGGGTCGAGGCGGAAGCGCAGCCGGGATGACCCTCCAATCCCGTTCGTGCGCCCACCGGGCGCACAGCAAAAGCCCCCGCCGGGGAACCGGCGGGGGCTAAGTTTTGGCCTAAAAAGTTACCGAACGGAGTAGTTAGGTGCTTCCTTGGTGATGTTGATGTCGTGGGGGTGGCTCTCCTTCAACCCGGCGGAGGTGATGCGGACGAACTGGCCGTTCTGCTGGAGGTAGGGGATGGTGGGCGCGCCGCAGTAGCCCATGCCGGAGCGGATGCCGCCGATCATCTGGAAGATGGTGTCGGACAGGGTTCCCTTGTAAGGCACGCGGCCTTCCACACCTTCGGGTACCAGCTTGCGCTTGCCGGACTGGAAGTACCGGTCCTTGGAGCCGTTGTTCATGGCGGCGATGGAGCCCATGCCACGATAGACCTTGAAGGAACGGCCCTGATAGATCTCCGTCTCGCCGGGGGACTCCTCGCACCCGGCCAGCAGACTGCCCAGCATGACCACGTTGGCCCCGGCGGCCAGGGCCTTGACGATGTCGCCGGAGTACTGGATACCGCCGTCAGCGATAACGGGGATGCCATACTTCTCGGCCACGCAGGCGGCGTCGTAGACGGCGGTGATTTGGGGGACGCCGATGCCCGCCACCACGCGGGTGGTGCAGATGGAGCCGGGGCCGATGCCCACCTTGACACAGTCCACACCGGCCTTGATGAGGGCCTCGCATCCGGCGGCGGTGGCTACGTTGCCGGCCACCAGCTGCACGTCGGGGTACTTGGCCTTGACCCGCTCCACGGCGTTGAGAATGTTGCGGCTGTGGCCGTGGGCGGAATCCAGGCACAGCACGTCCACACCCACCTTCACCAGCGCGTCCACCCGGTCCATCAGGTCGGCGGTGACACCGATGGCCGCGCCGCAGAGCAGACGGCCCCGCTCGTCACGGGCGGCGTTGGGATAGGCCACGGCCTTCTCGATGTCCTTGATGGTGATGAGGCCCTTGAGCTTGCCCTCATCGTCTACGATGGGCAGCTTCTCTACCTTGTGCTTGCAGAGGACCTTTTTGGCGTCGTCCAGGGTGACACCTTCCCTGGCGGTGATGAGGTTGTCCTTGGTCATCACCTCGTCGATGGGGCGGCTCATGTCGGTCTCGAACTTCATGTCCCGGTTGGTGATGATGCCCACCAGCTTGCCGCCCTCCTCGCAGATGGGGACGCCGGAGATGTGATACTTGGCACAGAGCTCGTCCGCCTCGCCCAGGGTGTTGGAGGGGGACAGCCAGAAGGGGTTGAGGATGACGCCGTTCTCGGAACGCTTCACCTGGTCCACCTGCTCGGCCTGCTGCTCGATGGACATATTTTTGTGGATGATGCCGACGCCGCCTTCCCGGGCGATGGCAATGGCCATCCGGTACTCCGTGACGGTGTCCATGGCGGCGCTCATCACGGGGATGTTCAGGCGGATCTTTTTGGTGAGCTGGGTGTGCAGATCGATGTCCGCAGGCAGCACGTCGCTGGCGGCGGGGATCAGCAGCACATCATCAAAGGTCAGTCCTTCCTTGACAAATTTTTCAGAAGCGTTGGTATTGATCATGTCAGCATCTCCTTGTAAAAAATTTGATTATTTGTAACAGCACCGGAAAACCCAAAGGGCTCTCCGGTGCTTTTTTAACTATTTTAGCTGCGGCCAGGGCGAATGAGCAGCTTGTCCCGGCAGCACAGGTCGTTCAGGTCGTCCAGGGTGGCAGCGCTCAGGCGCAGGGACGCGCCGCAGCGGGCGCAGACCACTTCCACGCTGGAGTAGTGGACCTTCAGCGTCCAGTCATGGCTGCCGCAGGCGCAGGACACACCCCCACGGGCGGCGATGTCCTTCAGCTCGCCCAGCACTTCCGCCATGACTACGTCGTTGAGGAAGGAACCCTCCTCCTGCTTTTCGTCCAGCTGGTCCACCGCTTCCTCCAGGCGCTTGACGGCCTGAAAAACGGCCTCCTCCTGGCCCACATAGCAGCAGTCCAGGCCGGTTTTGCCGCAGGAAAAACCCAGAGCCTTCTGGTGGAGGAAATTTTTCTCCGGGCAGTAGGCGATATGCTTGCCGCCGCAGGCCACGCAGGGGGCCTCCACCCGGAAGCGGTCTCCCTCGTAGTCGATCTTCACCTGAGAGCCACCGCAGGGGCAGGCGATTTTGGTGGGGGCGGCAGTGAGGGAGAACGCGGAACGCTCCACAATGACGCTCTGGCGGCACTTGGGGCAGAGAAAGCCGATGGAACGCATTTCGTCAGACATGGAACATTCCTCCCTCTTTAGCGGCTGATTTGAGCTATTATACCAGCCTGTTCCCGAAAAAACAATAGCGGTTGCGTACAATTTTCTCCGGTTCGGCGGGGCTGTTTTAGAATATTTTCACCCCTTCCGCGCAGACTATCCCCGTAATGAACCACAACGGGAGGCGCAACTATGACAGCAAAAAACTGGGCGGACAGACCTACGCTCTGGCCGCTCCGCCCTCCATCGCGGGCCACGCCAATGTGGTGGGCAAGAAGGAGGGGCAGGGGCCGCTGGCGGACAGCTTCGACCTCATCAGCCAGGACGCCAGTTTTGGGCAGCGCACCTGGGAGAAGGCGGAGACCGCCATGCAGAAGCTGGCCCTGACCCACGCCCTGGAAAAGGCGGGACAGCCCCTCTCCGCCCTGGACTTTCTCTTCGCCGGGGACCTGCTGAACCAGTGCATCGGCTCCGGCTACGCCGCCCGTGACCTGGGCGTGCCCTACTTCGGCCTGTACGGGGCCTGCTCCACCATGGCGGAGAGCCTGGCCCTGGCCGCCATGACCCTGGACGGAGGCTTTGGGGAGTGGGCGGCGGCGGCAGCCTCCTCCCACTTCTGCTCCGCCGAACGGCAGTACCGCACGCCGCTGGAGTACGGTGGGCAGCGGACCCCCACCGCCCAGTGGACCGCCACGGCGGCGGGGGCGGTGGTGCTGACAAAGGAGGGGCCGGGGCCGTATATCACCCACGTCACCGTGGGCAAAATCAACGATAAGGGCATCAAAGACGCCAACAATATGGGGGCGGCCATGACCTGGGCGGCCTACGACACCATCTCCTGTCACCTGCGGGACACCGGGCGCGCGCCCTCCTACTATGACCTCATCGTCACCGGCGACCTGGGCAGGCTGGGCCGGAGCCTGCTGGTGGAGCTGTTTCAGCGGGACGGGGTGGAGCTTTCCGGCAACTACAACGACTGCGGCTGTCTGCTCTACGACTGCGACACCCAGGACGTTCACTGTGGCGGCTCCGGCTGCGGCTGCTCCGCCTGCGTCCTCACCGGCTACCTGCTCAACGGGATGCGGGAGGGCAAGTGGAACCGGTTGCTGTTCTGCGCCACCGGCGCGCTCCACTCCCCCACCGCCGTGGGACAGGGGGAATCCATCCCCGGCATCTGCCACGCCGTGGCCATCTGCAACTGCCGGGAAGGGTAATCAGCGAAAAGGAGCGTGAAACTATACGATGGAACTGTTTTGGCAATTTGTCCGGGCGTTTCTCTGCGGTGGCTTGATTTGCGCCGTGGGGCAGGTGCTCATCGACCGCACTTCCCTGACCCCGGCGAAGATCCTCACCGCTTACGTGGTGGCGGGGGTGGTGC
>JAJQAS010000184.1 GCA_021203685.1 Clostridiales bacterium
CTGGGGACGCTGTACAGCGCCGTGTTCACGCTGGTGGACCAGACCGCCTGCTGGAGCCTGGGGTATTACCTCTGTCTGCCGGAGGAAAAACTCAAAAACAGCCGGTGGAGCGACAACCTGAAAAAGGTGGTCAACCCCTGTATCGTGGCCATTTGCATCGCCGTGGTCATGCTGCTGGCGGGACTGCACCTGCCCGACCTGCTGCAAGACGCTCTCTCCACCGTGGGCGACGTGACCTCGCCCCTGGCGATGGTGTACATCGGCGGACTGGCGGCGGGGTTGGACCTGAAACAGGCCCTGACCACACGGGAGTTCTACCTGATCCCGGTGACGAAAATGTTGCTGACGCCGCTGCTGATGTTCCTGGCGCTGCATCTCATCGGGGTGGACGAGAACATCACCCTCTACATGACCATGATCGCCGGGACGCCCACCATGGCCTCGGTGGCGATGATGGCCCGGAACAATGGCTCCGAGGGGGATTACGCCGCCGGTGCGGTGCTGCTGACCACCGTCTGCTGCCTCGTCACGCTGCCGCTGGTGATGCTGGTGGCGGGCCTTTTCTGACACAGGATGAAAGAACGCCGCCGGGAATTTGCCCGGCGGTGGGAAGTATTTCCTTTCTTTCGGCGCAGCGTGCAACTCCGCCCAGGCGGAATTGCAAAAAGCCCAAAAAAGGAGGGAACAACCGGTTGACAAACCCATAGTTTACGCCTATAATTATTTTAGTGTTTGTACATACAGTAGATACGGCAAATCTCCAGGGCTGCGCTGCATATCTGTTTTGCGGCGCTGTCTGAATCGCAATTCGCCAACGGCGGCAAATAGCAACTCTACGCTGTGCTGTGAAACGAATCGCGGTTGGGATTTGCTGTTTTTCTTTCTATATGGCAAGCGGAGAGAAATCAAAATTGATTAAAAAGGAGAGTGAATGTTTTGGGCAAGTACATCGTAAAGCGTGTCTTGCTGGCCATCCTGACCATCTTTGTAATCAGTCTGATTACCTTCTTCGCCATGAACGCCATCCCTGGCGGGCCGTTCAACAGCGAGAAGGCCACCAGCGAGGCCACGAAGGCCGCGCTGGAGGCAAGGTACAACCTGGACAAGCCAGTGATCGTGCAGTATGTCCTCTACATGAAAAACCTGCTGCAAGGCGATTTGGGCGTGAGCCTGAAAACCGGGCGGAACATCAGCGACATCATCGGTGAGAGCTTCCCCATTTCCGCCAGGCTGGGCCTGTGCGCCGCCGCTCTGGCCATTGTGCTGGGGCTTGTGCTGGGGTCCGTCGCCGCGCTGATGAGGAACCGAGTCCCTGACCGGCTCATCGTCTTTTTCACCACGCTGGTGACGGCCATGCCATCCTTCGTGCTGGCAACCTTGTTGCTGTACGTGTTCTGTATGAAGCTGGGCTGGGTCCCCGTCTGGAGCGCCGGCAGCAACAACATCATCTTACCTGTCATTTCCCTGGCCTGTTACCCAATGGCCTACATCACCCGTCTGACCAAGACCTCCATGCTGGACGCCCTGAGCCAGGATTACATCCGCACCGCCCGGGCCAAGGGCGTGCCGCAGATCAAGGTCATCTTTAAGCACGGCCTGCGCAACGCCCTGATCCCCGTCATCACCTATGTCGGCCCCATGATCGCCTCGATTCTGACCGGCTCCATGGTGGTGGAGAGCATCTTTACCATCGGCGGCCTGGGCAGCAAGTTCGTCACCGGCATCACCAACCGGGACTATACCCTGATCATGGCCACCACCATCTTCCTGGCCGTCATCATGGTAGTCGCCAACCTGATCACCGACATTGTGTACAAGCTGGTCGATCCCCGTATCAAGCTGGAGTAAGGAGGAATCTCAATTATGGCTGAAAACTTTAAGAAATCTCCTCTCTCCGCCCAGGTGGACCTGTCCAAATTCGCCCCCGCCACCGACGAGGAGAAGCGTCAGCAGGACGTGATGGGCGAATCCACTACCTTCTTCAAGGACGGTATGCGCCGCCTGCGCAAGAACCCCCTGGCCATGGGCGCCATCGTGGTGCTGATTTTGATCATTCTCATCATCATCTTCGCCCCCATGATCGTCCCCTACGGCTACGCCCAAATCGTCAAGGACGCCGCCAACCTGGCTCCCTTCGAGCACAGCCCCAGTGAGCAGGCGTCCATCGCCGCCGGGGAGAGCGTCTTCCCCCACATCTTCGGCACCGACTCCCTGGGCCGTGACTACTTCATCCGCGTGGTGTACGGCACCCGCGTCTCCCTGTGCGTGGGCCTGTTCGCCTCTCTGATGGTGCTGCTCATCGGCATGATTTACGGCTCCATCTCCGGCTATCTGGGCGGCATGGTGGACCTGGTCATGATGCGTATCGTGGACGTCATTTACTCCCTGCCCGACATGCTCATCATCATCCTGCTGGCCGTGGTGCTGAACGAGACCCTGGGTGACCTCATCAAGGGAACCATCCTGGCCAAGCTGGGTACCAATATGCTGTCCCTGTTCATTGTCTACGGACTGCTGTACTGGGTGTCCATGGCCCGGCTCATCCGTGGTCAGATTTTGACCATCAAGCAGAACGAATACGTGCTGGCGGCCCAGTGCATCGGCACCTCCACCCCCCGCATCATTCGGCGGCACATCCTGCCCAACTGCCTGTCCGTCATCATCATCACCACCGCCCTCCAGATCCCCTCCGCGATTTTTACCGAGAGCTACCTGTCCTTCCTGGGCCTGGGCGTTTCCGCCCCCATGCCCTCCCTGGGTTCCCTGGCCAACGACGCCCGGAGCGGCCTGCAAAGCTATCCGCTGAAGCTGATTTTCCCGGCCGTCACCATCTGCCTGATCGTGCTGGCCCTGAACCTGCTGGGCGACGGTCTGCGGGACGCCTTCGACCCGAAGCTGCAGAGATGAGGTGAATGAGAATGGCTGATTACGAGTACATTTTGGATGTGCAGGACCTGCACACCAGCTTCCACACCGACAAGGGCCAGGTCCAGGCCGTCAACGGCGTTTCCTTCGCCCTGGCGCCGGGCAAGACCCTGGGCATCGTGGGCGAATCCGGCTCCGGCAAGTCCGTCACCGCCTATTCCATCATGCAGATTTTGGCGGAAAACGGCTACATCGAGAGCGGCAAGGTCCTCTACAAGGGGGAGGACATCACCAAATGGAACAAAAAGCAGATGGCCGGGTTCCGGGGCAAGTGCTGCTCCATCATCTTCCAGGACCCCATGACCTCCCTGAACCCGGTGTTCACCATCGGCAGCCAGCTGGAGGAGGCCGTGCTGCTGCACACCGACCGCAACAAGGCCGAGGCCAAGGCCCGCGCCGTGGAAATGCTCACCCTGGTGGGCGTCAACGAGCCGGAGCGCCGGGTCAAGCAGTACCCCTACGAGCTGTCCGGCGGTATGCGCCAGCGCGTGATGATCGCCATGGCCCTGGCCTGTGAGCCGGACATCCTCATCGCCGACGAGCCCACCACCGCCCTGGACGTGACCATCCAGGCCCAGATCCTGGAGCTGATGCAGGACCTGCAAAAGCAGCTGGGCATGGCCATCATCATCGTTACCCACGACCTGGGCGTCATCGCCTCCATGTGCGACGAGATCATCGTCATGTACGGCGGACGGGTCTGCGAGCGGGGCACGGCGGACGACATCTTCTATTCCCCCGCCCACTCCTACACCCGGGGCCTGCTGCGCTCCATCCCCACCACCGAGAACAACGGGGAGCGGCTGATCCCCATCGGCGGCACCCCCATCAACATGCTGAACATGCCCGCGGGCTGCGCCTTCTGCCCCCGGTGCGATGACGCCATGAAGATCTGCCTGACCGACGTACCGGAGGAGATCCAGGTGGGCGAGACCCACAGGGCCTCCTGCTGGCTGAACGTGAAAAAAATGTATGAGGAGGGGAGTGCGCAATGAGCGAATATTTGGTAGAGGTAAGCCACCTGAAACAGTATTTCCCCGTTCGCAACGGCTTTAAGACCATTCCCCTGAAGGCCGTGGACGACGTTTCCTTCAACATCAAGCCCGGCGAGACCCTGGGCCTGGTGGGTGAGTCCGGCTGCGGCAAGACCACCGTGGGCCGCACCCTGCTGCGGCTGTACAAGCCCACCTCCGGCAGCGTCAAGTTCGAGGGGGAGGAAGTCACCGACGAGAACATCCATTCCCTGCGTAAGGAAATGCAGATGGTGTTCCAGGACCCCTATTCCTCCCTGAACCCCCGCATGACCGTGGAGGACATCATCGGCGAGCCGCTGGATGTCCACAAGCTCTACAAAACCAAGGAAGAGCGCCGGGAAAAGGTGCTGGCGCTGATGGAGACCGTCGGCCTGAACGCCGAACACGCCATGCGCTACGCCCACGAGTTCTCCGGCGGCCAGCGCCAGCGCATCGGCATCGCCCGCGCCCTGGCGGTGGACCCCAAGTTCATCGTCTGCGACGAGCCGGTCTCCGCTCTGGACGTGTCCATTCAGGCCCAGGTGGTCAACATGTTCGAGGACTTGCAGGCGGAACGGGGCATGGCCTATCTGTTCATCGCCCACGACCTGCTCATCGTGCAGCACATCTCCGACCGCATCGCCGTCATGTACCTGGGGCACATGATGGAACTGGCCGAGTCCAACGAGCTGATGAACAACCCCATCCACCCCTATACTCAGTCCCTGCTGTCCGCTGTGCCCATCCCCGACCCCAACACGGCCCGGAAGAGCAAGCGCATCATGCTGGAGGGCGACGTGCCCTCTCCGCTGCATATGCCCAGCGGCTGTCCCTTCCGCACCCGCTGCCGCTACGCCACCGAGCAGTGCGCCCAGGCCATGCCTGAGCTGACCGACCGGGGCGACGGCCACCAGGTCGCCTGCTGGAACAAGTAAACGGCGGCCCCGCCCGAAAAAGCATTGTGTTTTGATTGATTCGGGTGTATAATAGCCAACCGAAGCGGGGCGGGAGCCGCCCTGACGGTTCCCCGGCCCGCTTTTGGAAGGGCGGCGCGCCGCGCCGCTGTATTGGAGGGGCGTACCCCAAGGCCGCTTCTCCGCAAACCAATCGTTTAGGAGGAAAAACATGAAGAAAGTACTAGCATTGGTACTGGCGCTCTCTATGGCGTTCACCCTGGTCGCCTGCGGCGGGAGCAGCAGCTCCAGCACCAGCGACTCCAGCGCTTCTGGCGCCACCACCAGCGACAGCACCACCGACAGCGACACCACGACGCTGAACATCAACCTGGCTTCCGAGCCGGACTATCTGGACCCCGCCCTGAACAGCTCCGTGGACGGCGGCTGCCTGGCCGTCAACTCCTTTGAGGGTCTGATGACCTACAGCTCCGACGGCGAACTGGTCGAGGGCTGCGCCGAGAGCTACACCGTCTCTGACGACGGCCTGGTCTACACCTTCACCCTGCGCGAGGGCCTGAAGTGGTCCAACGGCGAGGATCTGGACGCCTCTGACTTCGAGTACTCCTGGCGCCGGGCCGCCGACGTGAGCACCGCCGCCGACTACCAGTACCTCTATGAGATCCTGGCCGACTGTCAGTATGACGAGAGCGGCAGCTTCACCGGCCTGGGCGAAAGCTCTGTGGTGGCCAGCGAGGACGGCACCACTCTGACCGTGACCCTGACCTCCGTCTGCCCCTACTTCCTGGATCTGTGCGCCTTCCCCGCCTTCTTCCCCGTCTATGAGGAGACCGTGGAAGAGAATGACCCCGACGGCACCAACCCCGGTGCCTGGGCGCAGGACGCCGGCGATTCCTTCGTCTGCAACGGTGCTTATGTGCTCTCCAGCTGGAACCACGACTCCGACATGACCTATGTCAAGAACGAGTATTATCGTGACGCCGACAGCATCACCATCGAGACCCTGAACTTCATGCTGTCCAGCGACGACACCGCCATCTATGCCGCCTATCAGTCCGGCGACCTGGACTTCATCGACACCATCCCCACCGACGAGCTGACCGGCCTGCTGGAGAACGATGACCCCGAGCTGTACATCGCTGACAACCTGGGCACCTACTATGTGGGCTTCAACTACAACTCCGACCTGTGGGACGAGCTGGGCCTGAGCGAGGACGACGCCGCTGTGTTCCGTCACGCCCTGTGCCTGCTGGTTGACCGCCAGTACATCGTGGACAACATCGGCAAGACCGGCCAGGAGCTGGCCACTACCTTCATCCCCGCTGCGGCTTCCGACGGCAACGGCGGCACCTTCAAGAACACCGATTACTACTCCGTGGACGACTATGACGCTAATGTGGAAGAGGCCAAGGCTCTGCTGGAGTCCATCGGTTTCGAGTTCGACGACAGCGGAATGCTGACCACCGACGTGTCCTTCACCTACCTGACCAACAACTCCGACGGCAACGTCAAGATCGCCGAGGCCATTCAGGCCGACCTCGCCACCGTGGGCATCAACATGTCCATCGACCAGGAGGAGTGGAACGTCTTCCTGGAGACCCGTAAGGCCGGCAACTTCGACGTGGCCCGCGAAGGCTGGATCATGGACTACAACGATCCCATCAACATGCTGGAGATGTGGACCACCGATTCCGGCAACAACGACTGCCAGTTCGGCCGCGATGACACCAAGAGCCTGGATTGGGACGTCTATGACGACCTGATCACCGAGATCCGCAACACCTCCGACCTGGAAGCCCGCGCCGAGCTGATGCACGAGGCCGAGGATATGCTGATGGAGACCTGGTGCGTTCTGCCTCTGTACTACTACAACGACCCCTACATGATGAAGAGCAACTGCGACGGCCTGGTGACCAACCTGTTTGGCATGAAGTACTTCCAGTACATGACCAAGACCGCTGAGTAATTCATCTCCGCACCGACGAACAAAGCAACAACACCCTTTCGGGCCGGCGCTGCGGCGCAGGCCCGATTGTAGCGCTCTTTTCGGATAGGACAGCAACAGCCGGGGCAAACTGCTTGTTGACATTGTAGAGCAAGTATTTGATAGCCGTTTGGTTATCATGGTTATAGAATAGCACAATGCCCCGTTGCTGTCAAGCATTATTTTGCCTTTTTAGGAGCAAATACCTTTATGTGTTACAAGCGACTTCGGGAAATGCGAGAACGCCATCATCTGTCTCAGCGTCAACTGGCGGCGGAGCTGGATATGCCGCAGCCTCAGTATAACCGGTATGAGAGGGGCCTGCGGGACATTCCCACTGCAGTTTTGATTCAACTGGCGAGGATATACAACACTTCTGCTGACTACCTGCTGGAGCTGACCGACGATCCTGTTCCATACCCAAAATCTGAAAAAGAAAGCTAGCTGCCCTGTTTTCCGTGAAAGGGCGGCTTTTTTTGTGCCTTTGGGGAATCTCCACGCCATTTCCCGACGGGCTTTGTCCCTTTTTCCCTTTATACTGGGGACAAACGCCATGTTGGGACGAAACGCCCCTGAAAGGACTGCTGCACCATGCCCACAAAAGAACCGCTCCGACGCGTCAAACGCCTGGTTTCCCGCCTGAACCTCCCCTGGAACGCCGTGACCGCCTGCCTGCGGCGGTTCCTGCTGGCCGCCGTGCTCAGCCAGGGCTTTGTGCTGGGGGAACACGCCCCCTTCGCCCTGGGGTACATCGCCGCCTCCGGCTCCGGGCTGGAGGGGGCCGCCGCCCTGCTGGGCGGGCTGGTCGGCTGCCTGCTGGGGATGGACACCAGCGGGGCGCTGCGTTACGCCGCCGCCGCCATCCTCATCTACGCAGTGGAGTTTGCCTTTTTTGACCGGCCTCTCTACAAAAGCCGGTGGTTTATGGCGGTGTGCAGCGCCGTCATCGCCGGGATCACCGGCTTTGTGTACCTCTCCGGCGCGGGGTGGAGCCAGGTGGCCATCCTCAACTTCGCCTCGGAGCTGGTGATGGTGGGGGTCTCCTGCCTGTTTTTCCGGGGGCTGAACGACGAGGACGTTTCACCCGACCGGGGCAGTCTGCTGTTCCTGACGGCGGCGCTGGCCGTCTGTCTGGCCCGGTTCAGTCCCCTGGCGGGAAACGCCGGGGCGGCGCTGGCGGTGCTGCTGGCCAGCCGGGCGGGAGCGGGAGCCGCCGCCGTCACCGGCGGAGCCGTGGGACTGGCGGTGGGCCTGACCGAGGGGGGAACGCCCCTGCTGGCGGCGGTGCTGGCCTTTTCCGGGGCGCTGACCGGCGGCCCGCTGGTCAAACAGAAGCGGCTGGGGACGATGCTGCTTTTCGCCGCCTGCGGCCTACTGGCCACCGCCTGGGTGCAGGGGGGAACGGCACTGGCGGCGGCGGTGGTGCTGGCGGCGGTCCTCTACTCCCTGCTGCCGGAGCAGCTGCTCCGTCGGGCGGACCGGTACACCTGCCCGCCCGCACACGCGCCCTCTGCGCCTGTGGAAGCCGCCGCACCCCCCAGCCTGACCCACACCCAGTTCCGGCTGGAGGAGCAGGCCACCGCCTTTCGCACCCTCTACGAGCACATCCACGAGAGCGTCCTCCGGGGGGGACCGCCGGAGAGCAGTGCCGTCATCTTTGACCGGGTAGCGGAACGGGTCTGCGCCAAATGTTCTCACCATCCGGTCTGCTGGCGGCGGCACCACACCGCCACCTGTCAGGCCCTGACCCAGGCCCTCAGCGCCATGCTGGACCGGGGAAACGCGGAAATGCAAGACTTCCCCGGCCCCTTCCGCAGCCGCTGTATGCGGATGGAGGAGTTTTTGCGGGTGTCCAACGAGGAGCTGTACCGGTACTTCAACCGGCAGCAGTACCGGGCACGGCTGAAAAACAACCGCCTGGCGGTGTGCCGCCAGTACGCCCAGCTGTCCGCCCTGCTCTCCACCGCTGCCGCCCAACTGGGGGAGGAACCGGAAAAAGACCCCTCCGGCTCCGCCGCTGCGGAACGGGCGGTGGCCCAGCTGGGGCTGGAGGCCCGGTGCGACCTGCGGCTGGACCGCCGGGGGCGGCGAACGCTGGAGGTGTGGGGCAAACGTCTGGCCCCGCTGTGCAGCGACCAGGGGGGCGAACTGCTCTCCCAGGCGCTGGGGGTGCGGATGGAACCCGCCGACGTGTACCGGGTGCGGCAGGGCCAGCGGCTGGTGTTCCGCCAGTGTCCGCCTCTGGCGGCGACGGTGGCCGCCGCCGCCAAAGAAAAGGAGGCCGGTCAGCCCAACGGCGACAACGGCCTGTGGTTCCGGGACGAGGACGGGGTGCTGTGGGTGGTGCTCTGCGACGGCATGGGCAGCGGAGCCGGGGCCGCCAGGGAGAGCAAGCTGCTGATGACGCTGCTGAAGGACTTTCTCCACGCGGGGGTGGAGCCTGCCGCCGCCCTGACCACCCTGACCGGGGCGCTGAGCCTTCGGGGGGAGTTTGGCGGCGGCTTTACCACGGTGGACTTATTGCAGGCAGACCTGTTCAGCGGCAGCGCCGCCCTGTACAAGCTGGGGGGCGCGCCCGCCTACTTGCGGAAGGGCAGCACCCTCATCCGCCTCACCGGCTCTGCCCTCCCCGCCGGGCTGGAGAGCGACCGGGAGAGCGCCCCGGATGTGAGCCGGTTCCGGCTGGGGGCGGGGGACCTGCTGCTGCTGGTGACGGACGGCGTCACCGATGGCGAGGGGGACGACTGGCTGCGTTCCATGATCGCCCAGTACCGGGGAGAAAGCCCCCGGGAGCTGGCCCAGGCCATTCTCGCCAGCCCCGGCGCGGGACGGGAGGACGACCGGACAGTGGTGGCGGTGCGGTTTTCCAACCGAACGTAGCGGTATCTTTTTCCAACGGTGCATAAAACTCCCAGCGGCGGACATACTGATACCTGGTTATCCCTTTTACTCAGCCTCATATTAGCTCTTAGCTCTTAGCTTTTAGCTATTAGTTTGGTAGTTCTGGTTTTCAGCGCTGCGCTTATGTTTTACAGTGTTTTACAGACGGCTGGTTTTGCTCTCAGCTTTCTTTTTCGCTGTTTTTTTAGACTGGCAGTACCTGACTAACAGCTAACAGCTTATCGCAACGCGGCTGATACAAAGGGATCGTCAGATACTGATCTTATCTCAACAAAGAAAGAAGGGTCTCCCATGGTAAAAGGGATCTCCCGCCGGGTCATTGTGGTGCGCTCTCCCGACCCGCGGTTTTTTGAACAGGCAATTTTTTTGATGAAAGAAGACGCCCTCCACACGGAGGGCGTCACGGCGGAGCAGGTGGTCAACGAGGCCCGGCAGGCGGCGGCGGGCTACCTCCGCCGGGCCAGCGACCCCAAACGGCGGCGGCCCTCGGCGGGACTGCCCTGGTGGGTGTGGTTCGCCCTGGGGGCCTGTGCCGTGGGGCTGGCGTGGCTGGTGTCCGGGGTGGTGTGACGGGCACAGGGAAACCCCCGTCCGCATCCGTTTCCCTTTGGGCGGATGCGGGCGGGGGCTACAATGCGTTTTAAGCCTGCTTTGCCGGTTTGTGCTTCCGGCGGCGTCTGCGCTTGTGGGGCGTTTTGGTCATCACCGTGGCTGCGCCGCCCACCTTGCACAGGTGGAACAACTCCTGGCCGAAGGACTGGCCGTAGACAGCCAGCGTGCCTGTGTACCGCCCCTCCGGGGCCGGTTCCACCGTCAGGCAGGAGTAGTAGCGTCCGTGCTCCACGCAGCGGCTGCGGGCCACGTAGCGGCTGCCCACCTGGTACCAGGTGCCGCTGCACAGGCACTCCTCGCACTCGGGGCAGCGGTAGACCCGGGCGCTGCGGCTTTTCAGGCAGTCCTCCGGCGTGCGGAACAGGCCGCAGTCCCGCTCCACCACCGGCTCCAGCGCCGGCAGCGCCGCCTCCAGCGAGGTCTGAGCCAACAGGGTGGCCTGCCGCCGCTTCTCCTGGCGGAAGGCCTCCTCCCCCGCGCACAGCTCCTCCTCGGTGGGCAGGGTGTGGAACCGGCGAATCATCTCCGCGCCGATCCGGGCAGTGTAGAAGGCGTCGTTGCCGGCGTCGTGGTACTCCAGCTGGGCCTCCAGCCCCAGGGTGGCTACTGCGTCCTTCAGCGCCGTCTGCTGGTCCGTGTGAGCCACCATCAGGTCGTAGGCCCGCTGAAGGTCGTAGATCTCCAGGTCCAGATGCTCCTCCATGCCGTACCAGCACAGGTTCATATCCAACACACGGGCGTCGCAGCCGCCCCAGGTGAAGAACACCGGGTCCTTGCCGCACCAGCGGAAGAAGTCGCGGACCACCTTCCGGAAGGGGGCGGCTTTTTTCAGCTCGTTTTGGTCCAGAGGGAGGATCTTCCGCACCCGATGGTGCAGCCGCTTGTGGATGGTGGGGCGTACATAGGCGGAGAAGGCCGTTCCCCAGTCCTCCCAGTTGTCCAGCCGCCAGGCCCCGATTTGAATGATCTCGTCCAGCTTGTCCGCCTCGCTCCGGGGATATCCCTGGTTCCACTCCAGGTCAAAGAAAATATAACTCATAGCAGAACTTGTTCTGTCTCCCATCTGGGCGGGGCCAAAGCACGCCGCCCATAGTATCTCATCCTACTTAGTATCCGCTATCCTGCCCTTTTTGTCAATGATATCCCTGCATTTTTTCGTAAAAATTTTTGAGAAACCCCAAAAAAGTAGTTGACAATCCGGTCCTCAGCCGCTATAATAATCGTTGTTGTGAGCGAGGTTCTTCCTGCTTCACATGGCGGCGTAGCTCAGTTGGCTAGAGCATTCGGTTCATACCCGGAGTGTCACCGGTTCAAATCCAGTCGCCGCTACCATTTCCCTCCGGGGTGCTTTCGTCCCGGAGGGAATCCACAACACAATTATTTGGCCCGTTGGTCAAGAGGTTAAGACACGGCCCTTTCACGGCTGTAACATGGGTTCGATTCCCGTACGGGTCACCACGAATGAGAAGTGTCTTTCCCCCTTCTCATTCCTTTGGAGGCTTAGCTCAGCAGGTTAGAGCGCTTGCTTCACACGCAAGAGGTCGAGAGTTCGAGTCTCCCAGTCTCCACCACAAGAAACGCCTACGATTGTTGCAATCGCAGGCGTTTTTG
>JAJQAS010000073.1 GCA_021203685.1 Clostridiales bacterium
CCCCTGACCGCCTGCTCCCTGCTGGGCGTTGACGTGGGCCAGATGATCATCGCGGGCGCCATCACCACCGTCCCCATGCTGATCGTCGTGGTGTTCTACTGCAAGTACATCGGCAAGCAGATCTATCAGATCCCCAACGAAAACGGCGGCTTTGACCGCATGGACTACAAGGAAGAGTACATCAAGTCCATGGACGAGCTGGACAGCCTCATCGGTGAGAAGAATCTCCCCGGTCTGGGCGTCTCCGTGGCCCCCATCGTCGTTCCCCTGGTCCTCATCCTCTCCGACACCGTGCTGGACTTCATGGGCATGGAAAATGAGATCATCGCCCTGCTGGGTTCCCCCATCATCGCTCTGGCCATCGGCACCCTGCTGGCCATCTACGGCCTGGCCGCCAAACAGCCCACCAAGGAAGTCCTGGCCTGCATGGACAACGCCATTAAGAGCACCGGTATCATCATGCTCATCACCGGCGCGGGTGGCGCTCTTGGCAACGTCATCAAGGTCTCCGGCATCGGCACCGCTCTGGGCGAGATGATCACTGCCACCCCGCTGCCCGCCGTCCTCATCCCCTTCATCATCGCCGCCCTGATGCGGATCTCCCTGGGTTCCGCCACCGTGGCCATCACCACCGCCGCCTCCCTGTCCGCTCCTCTGATGAGCGTGCTGAGCGTCAGCCCCCTGCTGATGGCTCTGTCCAGCTGCGTGGGCGCCATCTCCTTCTCCTACTTCAACGACTCCGGTTTCTGGGTCTTCAACGGCATGTTCGGCCTGACCGAGCTGAAGGACCAGGTGCGCTGCAAGACCACCGTCTCCCTGATTATGGCGGGCGTTGGCATTGTAGAACTGCTGATCGCCAGCTTCATTATCTAACCTTTTGACCGAATAACAAAAGCATTTCATCCCTGTGCAGGGGTGCGGCAGTCTCCCTGTGGCTCCGTACCCCTGCTTTTTGACCAAACAACAAGGAGGAGAACTCTATGGCTGAAACCACCCGCCTGACCATTCAAATCAAGGACATCGACAACGTGGCCGTAGCCGTCCACGACCTCCCCGCCGGGACGGTCATTGAGTGCGGCGTTACCACCCTGGCCGACATCCCCCAGGCCCACAAAATCGCCCTGACGGACATCCCCGCCGGTGGCGAAATCATCCGCTACGGCGTGGTGCTGGGCTACGCCAAAGCCGACATCCCTGCCGGAAGCTGGATCAACGAACACATGCTGAATCTGCCCGAAAGCCCCTCGGTGGAAAACCTGCCCTACGGCACCAACATCCTCCAGCCTGAGGACTTGCCAATGCCCCAGCGCACCACCTGGATGGGCTACCGCAACGAGACCGGTCCCGCTGCCACCCGGAACCTGCTGGGCATCGTCACCACCGTCCAGTGCGCCGCCGGGGTGCTGAAGGTGGCGGTGGAGCGCATCAAAAAGGAGCTGCTGCCCAAGTACCCCAACGTGGACGGGGTGGTGGCCGTCACCCACCCCTACGGCTGCGGCGTCGCCATCAACGCGCCGCTGGCCTACCTGCCCATCCGGGCCATCACCAACGTCATCCGCCACCCTAACTTCGGCGGGGAAATCATGGTGGTGGGTCTGGGCTGCGAAAAGCTGACCTATGACCGGGTGCTGCCCCCCGAGGACATCACCCCCGAAAACGTCCTGACCCTCCAGGACTGGCCGGGTCACGACGCCATGATGCAGGCCATTCTGGACATGGCAGAGAAAAAGCTCCAGAAGCTCAACCTGCGCCAGCGGGAGGAGCTGCCCCTCAGCGAACTGCTGGTGGGGATGCAGTGCGGCGGCAGCGACGCCTTCAGCGGCATCACCGCTAACCCCAGCGCGGGTTACGCCGCCGACCTGCTGGTGCGGGGCGGCGGAACGGTGATGTTCAGCGAAGTCACCGAAGTGCGGGATGGCGTGCAGATGCTGGCCGCCCGCTGCCCGGACGCCCATACCCGTGACCGTCTGGCCCAGGAGATGAAGTGGTACGACGACTACCTTGCCGCCGGTGGCGTAGACCGGGACGCCAATCCCACGCCAGGCAACAAAAAAGGCGGCCTGGCCAACATCGTGGAAAAGGCCATGGGCTCCATCGCCAAGTCCGGCACCAGTCCCATCGTGGAGGTGCTCAGCCCGGCGGAGAAGCCCACCAAGCACGGCCTCATCTACGCAGCCACCCCCGCCAGTGACATCGTCTGCGGTCCCTGCCAAGTGGCCAGCGGTATCGGTCTCCAGGTGTTCATGACCGGACGAGGCACCCCCTACGGCCTGGACATCGCCCCCGTCATCAAGGTTTGCAGCCGTAATGAGATGAAGGAGCACTGGTTCGACATGATCGACATCTCCGCTGGGGCCGTCGCAACCGGCGAGGCCACCATTGCCGAAGTGGGGACCGAGATCTTCAATATGATACTGGATGTAGCAAGCGGTATTCGGGAGCCTTACAGCGACCAGTACGGCTTCCACAACGATATGTGTATCTTCAATCCCGCGCCCATCACCTGATTCAAGCTCCAAAGAACCACAAAAGCGCTCCGCCGTTGAAGCGGAGCGCCTTCGTTTTGTAAATCCTAGTAGGAGTAATTTTAATAGGAGTAATCCTTTTCTATGCCGTATTTTTTCATATACCGCCAGAGGGTGGTCTTGCTAACGCCCATTTCGTCGGCCACCCGCTGCCGGTTACCGTTGTGTTTGCGCAGCAGCTCAGCGATCTGCACCGCCTTCTGGTCCTTGAAGAGCACCACCTGCTCTGTGCTGTGCAGCACCTTGGGTGCCACCTGCTCCAGCTGGCGGCGGAGGAACACCTCGTCCACGCTGCGCTTTTCCGCCAGCAGGACGATGCGCTCACAGACGCTGCTGACCTGGTTCAGGTTCCCCGGCCAGTCGTAGTTTTCCAAAAACTCCTGGGCTCCCTGGGTCAGGCTGACGTAGCGCTTGTAGCGGTCCTGCCACTGCCGCAGGTAGTAGTTCACCCAGTCCAGGATGTCCTCCCGGCGGCTGCGCAGAGGCGGCACGTCCAGGCTCAGGACGTTGAGGGCGTAGTACAAATCGCTGCGGAACTCGCCCTTTTCCACCCGGACGATGAGGTTCACATCGCTGGAGGCGATGATGCGGACGTTGGCGGTGCTGGGCTGGTTGGAGCCGTTGTGGAGGAACTTCCCTTCGATGAGGTTCATCAGCTTGTATTGCAGCTCGTAGGAGAGGGCCTCCACGTGGCACAGGTACAGGGTACCGTCCCGGGCGATCTCCACAATGCAGGCCGGGGTATCCTTCCGGGTGGTGTAGTTGCCGAAGAGCATGGTGTCCAGGGTGTCCGGCTGGTAGGCCATGCAGTCCAGGGAAATATAAGCGTTGTGCCGTCCCAGGCTGTCCATGTGGATGCACTGGGCAATCATATTCTTGCCGCAGCCCGGTTCGCCGGAGAGCAGCACCGGTGCCCGGTATTTGGCAATTTTCCGGGCGGTGTGGAACAGGCGGTTGCTCTCCTTGCTGTTGTGAACCAGCTTGTCGAAGTTGAACTGGGCAATGTAACCCCGCTGGTACAGCTCCCGGCGCAGCTCGCTGTCCATCTCGATGATGCGCTTGTCCTCCTGAAAGGTGAGGATGCCGCCCTTGATTTCCCCCTCGATGAGGATGGGGGCCACATTGACCACCACGGCCTTCTTCTGGATGGGCAGCAGGAAGGCGTAGGTCTCCTCCCCCTGTTTCAGCGCCCGGTCCAGAATCTCCTGGCTGAGTTGGGGCAGCACATCCAGCACGTTCCGCTGGACCATCTCCTGGGGGCGGACGTTCAGCAGGTTAAAGGTCATGCGGTTGGCCCGGAGAATGGTGCCGTCCAAATCCACCTGCATAATGCCGCTGAACGTGAAGTCCAGCATGGTGTTCATCTCCGCGCTGTTGCTCAGTTCCAGGTCGATGGCGTAGCAGATTTGGTTGGCCAGATCCAGCGCGTTGCGCATACTCTCCTCCCCGGAGGGGATAAAACGGTAGGCCAGCCCCAGCTCCCTGGCCCGGAGGCAGGCCACGTCGCCGCCGATGACCGCCTGGCAGCCGTCGGCCTCGGCCCGATCCACCACGGCCCGGAGGTGATCCACATCGGTCACCATATAGCGTACCAGCTTCACACTGAACAGTTCATCGAACTGAGAGGTGTCGCACAGCATGTTGGCAAATCCGACCAGCCCCACCTTGGGACAGTCCATCCCCAGCTCCCGCCGGATCTGCAAAATCAGCCCGCCCAGCTCCTGGGCGGTGACATGAATCTCCACCACCGGCAGCTTGACCCGGCGCTTGACGAGCTGGGCCTGCAGGCCCCTGGCCACGATGAGCTTACAGCCCTGCTGCTCCAGTTCCACAGCCCGGGCCTCCACCGCTTCGGTCTGGGCGTACTCCACGCACATGGGGGTGATGTAGTCATACCGCCCCACCATGGAGCGGGCCAGCTCACACATCTCAAGGTAAGGAACCAAAAGCGCGGCTTTTGCCATAGGGACCTCCTTTGTTCGTTCCGCGAAATCTGTCGATTTTCAATTTATGAAGAGAGCCAAAACTGCCTCGACAGCTCTGGCTCTCCATTAGAAAAGGGGCTCACAAGGGAATAAAGGGACTCAATGCACCAATTAGCGGCCAATCTGGATGTCGGTCAGATACTCGTAATACTGGGCAATGGCGCTGTGGTCCTTCTGGCCGCCCTCATGGTTGTGCATCCACTGGAGGATCTCCTGGACGGAGGCGGTCATGGGCACGGGCGCGCCAACGGAGTGGGCGCAGTCCAGAGCGTTGTTCAGGTCCTTAATGTGCAGGTCGATCTTAAAGCCGGGCTTGTCGTTGCCGGCGATCATCATGGGAGCCTTGGCGTCCATAACGGTGGAACCGGCCAGGCCGCCGCGGATGGCTTCATAGACCAGCTGGGGGTCGACGCCGGCCTTCTGGGCCAGGGTCATGGCCTCGGCCAGAGCCTGGATGTTGCAGGCCACGATGATCTGGTTGGCCAGCTTGGTGGTATTGCCCGCGCCCACGTCGCCGCAGCGGACGACGGAAGCGCCCATGCAGTCCAGCAGAGGCTTGAACTGGTCAAAAACCTCCTGCTTGCCGCCCACCATGAAGGACAGGGTGCCATCGATGGCCTTGGGCTCGCCGCCGGAGACGGGGGCGTCCAGCATCTCGATGTTCTTCTCCGCCAGGACAGCGGCCACTTCCTTGCTGGCCACGGGGTTGATGGAGCTCATGTCGATAAACACCGCGCCGGGCTTCATATAGCTGGCCACGCCGTTGGCGCCCAGCATGACGGACTTCACATGGGGGCTGTTGGGGAGCATGGTCAGCACCACGTCGCAGGTCTCGCCGATGGTCTTGTTGTCCGCAGCGGTCGCGCCTGCGGCCACCACATCGGCCACAGCGTTGGCGTTCAGGTCGCTGACCATCAGGTCATAGCCCGCTTTCAGGATGTTCTTTGCCATAGGCTTGCCCATGATACCCAGACCGATCAAACCGATTTTCATAATCTTACCTCCAGAAATCTTTGTTTTATTGTCCGGCGTCTGCCGTTCTGCGTTTCTGGTGTTTATTATAAACAAAGGCGGTTTCATTCACAAGGGGCAGACATCACAAACCGAACCGCTGCTTTTTTCACATTCCTCCAAGGTTGCAAAAAACGAAAAAGAGGTTGCATGATTTGAAACTTCCGTTCCGGGTTTTGGAGCGTTTTGAAATGAATTTGTGGATTTTTTCACAAACTTGGGTAAAAACACGCTATTTTCATTGTTTTTTCCAAATTTCACGAAGATTTCGGCTGCTTTTTTGACTTGCATCTTCTCGTCCTCCCCTGCTAGAATGAAAGCACGATGAAACCATTTCAGAGCGGCGCTGCAACGAACCTTCCAGCCGCGCCGCCCAAACGAAACGAGGGATTTTGAAATGAAATTTGTATCAGCAAACGGCACGCCCGCCGGGCCGGTGGGCCAGGGCACCTGGTACCTGGGGGAAAACAACAGCACCTTCCAGCGGGAGAAAGACGCCCTGCGGGCAGGCATCCAGGCGGGGATGACCCTCATCGACACGGCGGAAATGTACGGCAGCGGCGCGGCGGAGACGCTGGTGGGCGAAGCCATTCAGGGCGCGGAGCGGGAAAAGCTCTTTCTCGTCTCCAAGGTCTACCCCTACAACGCGGGCCGCAGGAACATCTTCCGCAGCTGCGAGAACAGCCTGCGCCGGATGAAGTGCGACTACCTGGATCTGTACCTGCTCCACTGGCGGGGCAGCGTCCCCTTCGCGGAGACGGTGGAGTGCATGGAGGAGCTGAAACGCCGGGGGCTGATCCGCCAGTGGGGGGTCTCCAATCTGGATCGGGAGGACATGAAGGAGCTGTTTGCCGCGCCGGGGGGCGACGGCTGCGCCACCGACCAGGTGCTGTACCACCTGGGCAGCCGGGGCATCGAGTACGACCTGCTGCCCTGGCTCCGGGCGCGGGACATCCCGGTGATGGCCTACTGCCCCCTGGCCCAGGCCGGACTGCTCCGCCGTGGCCTGATGGGCAGCCCCGCAGTGAAGCAGGTGGCCCAGGCTCACCAGGCCACGCCCTCCCAGGTGCTGCTGGCCTTTCTGCTGGCCCAGGAGGGAGTCGTCCCCATCCCCCGCTCCTCCCGGGCTGCCCACACGCTGGAAAACGCCGCCGCCGCAGAGGTCAAGCTGACAGCGGCGGAGCTGGCGGCATTGAACAAGGCGTTCCCCGCGCCCCGGCGAAAGACCATGCTTGACATCGTTTGAACCACATTGAAACAGGATTGCAATGTCCGCGTTTCACTTCCTGAATGATATTACAGTGTAAATAATTTTGTCAAGGTGGATTCGTGACATTTGCCACTTGCCGGTTTTGGTCGATTCTACTAAAATTGAGACAGCTTCTAAAAAGTATCTGCTGAAACGGAACGCACGAAAGCAGCAAACGAGAAAGGATTTGGTGCAACATGGAAAACAAGAAAATTGGTATCATCGGGCTGGGCATTATGGGCAAGCCTATGGCGAAAAACCTTCTGAAAGCCGGGTATCCTCTCTGGGTCAACAATCGCAGCCGGGCGCCGATGGACGAGCTGGCCGCCTGTGGCGCCACCCCCGCCACCCAGCAGGAAATTGGCGAAATTTGTGATGTGGTGCTGACCATGCTCCCCAACAGCCCCCAAGTCAAGGCGGTCATGTTGGGCGCGAACGGCGTCGCCAGCCACATGAAGCCCGGCTCCGTGTTCATCGACATGAGCTCCATCAACCCCGTGGCCAGCAAGGAAGTGGCTGCTGTGCTGGCGGAAAAGGGCGTCGAGATGCTGGACGCCCCCGTCTCCGGCGGCGAGCCCAAGGCCATCGACGGCACCCTGTCCTTCATGGTGGGCGGCAAGCAGGAGGTCTTTGATGCCTGCAAGCCCATTCTGGACGCGATGGGGTCCTCCGTCGTCCGCTGCGGCGACGTGGGCGCGGGCAACACCACCAAGCTGGCCAACCAGATCATTGTGGCCTGCAACATCCAGGCTCTGGCCGAGGCCATGACCCTGGCCCAGAAGGCCGGCGTCGACCCCCAGCTGGTCTATGAAGCCATCCGCGGCGGCCTGGCCGGTTCCACCGTTATGGACGCCAAGGCTCCCATGATGATCGCCGGCAACGACAAGCCCGGCTTTAAGATCGACCTGCACATTAAGGACCTGAACAACGCTCTGGACTGCGCCCACTCCGTTGGCGCGCCCGTGCCCATGACCGCCTCCGTCCAGGAGATCCTCCAGTGGATGCACAACCATGAGGGCGGCCAGAAGGATCATAGCGCCATCGCCCAGTATTACGAGCACCTGACCGACATCCAGATCGGCCGCTGAAAGGGGTCTCTCATCACGGCTGAAAAGGAGGAACTAACGTGAGTTTACACATCGTCAACGAGGCCAACCGGTGCCTGAACTGCAAAAAGCCCATGTGTCAGACGGGCTGCCCGGTGTCCACCTCCATCCCCCACATCATCAAGCTGTTCCAGGCCAACAAGCTGATGGAGGCCGGAGCGGAGCTGTTTGAAAACAACCCCATGTCGCTGATTTGCTGCATTGTCTGCGACCACCAGACCCAGTGCGCCGGGCATTGCGTCCTGGGGCGGAAGGGCAGCGCAGTACAGTTTTATGAGATTGAGCGCTACATCTCCGACGCCTATCTGGACCGGATGCCCATTCCCGACGTAGAGAAAAAGGGGCAGCGGGTGGCTGTCATTGGCTCCGGCCCTGCCGGAATGACGGTGGCCATCCGCCTGGCCATGCGGGGCTATGACATCACCATCTTTGAGGAGCGGGACAAAATCGGCGGGATGCTCCAGTACGGCATCCCCGACTTCCGCCTGCCCAAAACCATCCTGGAACGCTACAAAAAGTTGCTGCGCCGCCTTGGGGTTCAAATTCGGCCCAACACCGTCATCGGCGGGTCGCTGACCATCGAGGATATGTTCCGGGACGGCTATGCCTCCGTGTTCATCGGCACCGGTGTGTGGCGGCCCCGAACGCTGGGCGTGCAGGGCGAGTGCTTGGCCAACGTCCACTATGGCATCTCCTATCTCTCCAACCCCTCCGCCTATGAGCTGGGGGAGAACGTGGCCATCATCGGCATGGGCAACGTGGCTATGGACGTGGCCCGCACCGCTTTCCGCAACGGGGCGCAGAAAGTCACCATGTACGCCAGAGGCAAGCACATCGCCGCCAGCGCCCATGAGCTGGAGTACACCAAGCTGGACGGCGCAGAGCTGATGTTTGGCATGGAAATCGAGAGCATCAACACCGAGGGGCCGGTGTTCAAGCAGTCCATCCTGAACGAGAACAACAAGATCATCGGCTACGAGGATGAGCGGGTGCAGACCTACGCGGACTCCACCATCATTGCTGTCAGCCAGGGCCCGAAAAACAAGCTGGTGCAGACCACCCATCATCTGGAAAGCGACGAACGGGGCCTGCTGCGAACTGACGAGAACTTCATGACCACCCGCTCCGGTGTTTTTGCCGCCGGAGATGTGGTCCACGGCTCCAAAACCGTGGTCCATGCAGTGGAGGAGGCCAAGAAGGCCGCCGATGCAATGATGGCCTATATGGAGTCCATAAAATAATTTCAGTTATATTATACCGCGCGTTCAACAGGAAAACTGTGCGGCGCTTCAAAGTATTTTTACCGCAGTCATCATCAATGCTTAGTCGCCGTCAAACTCCCAAATCTCAATGATATATTATCTCCATAAGGGAAACAACCATCCTTACCCTATTTCGCCCTGGGCCGCCAGCCCAGGGTCATTTTTATTTTGGAGGTAATGTATCATGAGCGAAACCTTTATCTGTTCCATCTGCGGATGCGAAACACCCTTGGACGAGCGGCACATCTTCGATGGTCGCCAGCTCTGCGCCGACTGCTTCGAGGACGAAACCGTCATCTGCGACTGCTGCGAAAACCGCGTTTGGCGGTCGGATACCGTCAGCGACAGCCACACCATTGTCTGCGATTCCTGCTATGACCGGCACTACACCACCTGTACGGAATGTGGGAGAATCCTCTACTACGATGCCGCCTGCTACCCGGACGAGGACGACGAGGACGCCCCCTACTGCCGAAGCTGCGCGGCGCAGTTCGCCAGCCGGAGCCATCCTATCCAGAATTACGGCTACAAGCCCGTCCCCATCTTCTACGGCAACGGCAAACGTTTCCTCGGCGTGGAGCTGGAAATCGACCGGGGCGGGGAATACGACGACCACGCCTCCCGGCTGATTGGCCTTGCCAACGCGAACGAGGAGCGGATCTACTGCAAGCATGACGGTTCCATCAACTGCGGGTTTGAAATTGTCACTCACCCTATGACCCTGGAGTACCACGAAACGGTTATGCCGTGGACCGAACTGATGAAATCTGCCGTGAACATGGGCTACCGAAGCCACCAGACCAGCACCTGCGGCCTCCACGTCCATGTGAACCGCGATAGTCTGGGGGACACCCCTGCCCGGCAGGAGGACACCATCGCCCGTATCCTGTTCTTTGTGGAAAACAACTGGAATGAGCTGCTGAAATTCAGCCGCCGGACGGTTTCCCAGATGCAGCAGTGGGCAGCCCGTTACGGGCGCAAGGACAGTCCCAAGGAAGTGATGGAAACGGCCAAAAACAAGTGTTACAGCCGGTATTCCTGCGTGAATCTGCTGAACTACAGCACCATCGAATTTCGGATGTTCCGTGGAACGCTCCGGTGCTCCACGCTGAAAACCACATTGCAGCTCGTCAATGAGATCTGCGATGTGGCTTTTTCTTCGTCCGATGAAGAGATGAGCGACCTGACTTGGGTGGAGTTCGTGGCTCGCCTGGATACCCAGCGCTGCCCGGAGCTGGTGAATTACCTGAAAGAACGTCGCCTGTATGTCTGCGAGCCGGTGCAGGGAGAGGAGGAACTGTAATGTGCTGTTTGTTTGGAATTTTGGACTACCAGGGCAGGTTGTCCCTGCCTCGCCGCCGACAGATGCTGGCGGTGTTGTCCAGAGAGTGTGAAGCGCGGGGGACGGACGCGGCGGGGATTGCTTACTGCGTCAACCGGCACATGACCGTTTACAAGGCGCCCATGCCCGCCCATCTGGTGAATTTCCAGCCTCCGGCCCAGGCCCGTTTCACCATGGGCCACACCCGCATGACTACCCAGGGGGACGAACACTGCAACTACAACAACCATCCGTTCAAGGGCCGGGCCGGAAACACGTCCTTTGCTCTGGCTCACAACGGCATCATTCACAACGACCAGCTTTTGAAGGTCCAGTACCAACTGCCCAAGACTAAAATCGAAACGGACAGTTATGCAGCCGTGCAGTTACTTGAGCGGGAAGGTTGCTTGGACTTCCACAGTCTGCGGAAGATGGCGGAGGTCATGCAGGACACCTTCACCTTCACGGTGCTGGATGACAAAAACGACCTCTATATCGTCAAGGGAAACAACCCCATGTGCATCTACCACTTCCCCAGGGAAGGCTTCTACATCTATGCCTCCACAAAGGAAATTTTGGACCAGGCGGCAACGAAGCTGCACCTGAACCGCCGCCACCGGAAGGAGATTCCCCTCAAGCAGGGGGAGATTCTGAAAATCACGCCGGAAGGTTCCCGTCACGTCGAGCAGTTTCAGAACGACTACCTGCTCCAGTCCTCATTCAACCTTTACGGTTGGGGCGGCCACTACCCTTATTATCCTACATATCCAACTTACCCTATGAACCCTTCCGCGACACCTGACCAGGAGCAGCCCTCTTACCTGGAGGAGCTGATGGAATTTGGGGAGAGCATCGGAGTCATGCGGGAGGATCAGCAGTTGCTTCTGGATGCTGGATACACCTGGATGGATTTGGAGGAGATGTTCTACGACCCCATGATGCTGGATGTCTGCCTGCGGGATGCCGCATGTCCGGTGTGAGGATGTCTGCCTATGAAAATTCTTCTGTTGGAGCCTGGCAAACTGGCGAAAGAAATGGACATCCCCCAGAGCTTAGCGAAATGCAGCGCATTGTCGGTGGTACGATTCAGGCCATTTACCCGTTCCCGGAGCGGGCGGCGGTGGTCTGCAATGACGAAAGGTTGTTGTTGGGTCTGCCGCTGAACCGGGTGATCGACACCGGCATTGTTATCTCTGGGCCCTGCTTCATCCGCGGACTGAGCGAGGAAAACTTTACTGACCTGCCCCCGGACCTGATGGAACGGTTCAAGGAGCGCTATTACTGGCCGAGGCAGTTCATTCGAGTGAACGGGGAGCTGATTGCGCTGCCGTATGACCCTGAGACGAGGGGATAAATCTCTATTTTGATACAGTCGTTTCTCGCTGGAGGCGGAAAGAGTTGCCCGCCACCGAAGCGATGAAGCGTCTGAATATGACCAAGAGCACCTTCTATCGGAG
>JAJQAS010000129.1 GCA_021203685.1 Clostridiales bacterium
AGCAGGGTGTCCAGGTCGATTTTTTCCGCCAGGGCGATCTCCTGGGTCTCCAGCTCGCCAAAGCCGGTGACCGTCCCGACGGCGGCGGTCTCCCCGGCGGCGGAGGAATCGGCCTCTGCGGCCAGCGCGGGAGGCGCCGGGAGCAGAGCGGCTGTCATGGCCAGCGCCAGGACAAGGGACAACAAACGTCGTGTGAATTTCATTCAAAACCTCCGGCTTCTTATCAGGGTGGCAGGGTGAGCGCGTTTTTTTCATGAAAGAGGTGTTTTTAACCCATTCTCCTGTAGTATACCAGATAGTTTTTGATTCCACAATACTTTTTTGTGATAAAATTTAAAAAACTTCTCTTTTTTCAAAAAAATCCGGCACATTTAAGTGAAAAATATTTCATAATCCTACCCTTAATAATTTTTCTGCAGGTCGTATCCCTTACAATGATGACCTGCCGGAAAGTTGTATTGCTCTCCTTAATACTCCTCCAGAAAGCTATGGACCTCCCCTTTGGTCTTGTAGCCGGGGAAGGTGTCCAGCTGGACGCTGTGGATGGCCTTGAATACGTTCTGTTCCACCTGGGGGAAGTCCTGCCGCAGCTGCCGCAGCAGCTCCTTGACCTCCTGGCGCTTGCCTGGAAGGTTCCCCTCCCCTGTCGCCTCGGTGAAGCGGCAGGCGCACTGGAGGAAATGCAGGTCGTTGTAGTTCTTCCAGCGGATGATGTCGTCCTCGTGGATGCAGTACATGGGCCGGATCAGCTCCATGCCGGGGAAGTGGGTGGAGTGGAGCTTGGGCATCATGGCCTGGAGCTGGCCGCCATAGAGCATCCCCATGACGGTGGTCTCCACCACGTCGGAGAAATGGTGGCCCAGGGCGATTTTGTTGCAGCCCAGCTCCCGGGCTTTGCTGTAGAGGTGGCCCCGGCGCATTCGGGCGCAGAGGTAGCAGGGGGAGTGGTCGGTGTGGTTGGCAACCCGGAAGATGTTGGTTTCGAACACGGTGACAGGTACCTCCAACAGGGCGGCGTTGTCCAAAATCTGCTGTCGGTTGGCGGGGGCGTAGCCCGGGTCCATGACCAGGTAGGTCAGCTCGAAGGGCACGTCGCTGACTCGCTGGAGCTGCTGCATCAGCTTGGCCAGCAGCATGGAGTCCTTGCCGCCGGAAATGCACACGGCGATCCTGTCCCCCTCCAGCACCAGCTCGTATCGTTTCACGGCGGCGATAAAGGGATTCCACAGGGTCTTGCGGTAGGTTTTGATGATGCTGCGCTCGATGCTCTGGCAGCGGGTGAATTCTCTCGGCATGGGGTATCCCTCCTGTTTTTGCCCTATTATAATGTCTGCTGAATAAACCGCCATGCGGTTTATTTGCGCGGTGAAGGCCGCGCAATTTTATGAACCAGCAGTTTTACGCTGGTTCATGAAATCAGACATTATAACAATGCGTAGTTCCGTTGGCACAGCTTGCTGTGTCAACGGATGGTGCAAGGTTTTTTCGCTTATCTGCGTAAAAACCTTGCACTTGAACAAAGCCGACAGGCATGAAAGGCTTTGCCTTTCAATGCTTATGGCTTTGTTCAGTACGCATTATCATATCGGATGGAGTGGATTTCGTCAAGAGACGACGATGGAACGGGGCCAAAATCTGCCGGGAACTTTTTGCCCCGCTGGGAGGACGCCGTCTCCACGGCACGCCAAAAACCGTGGAAACGTATTTGTTTTCATTCGAATAAATTCAGTTTTTGGTCAAACGTGGGAAAAGAGAGGGCAAAGGAGGGAAAAACGAGCTTTCTCCCCGGCATTGCACAGGTGGACTTGTGTAAAACCTTGTGGAAAAGGTGCAAATCTTTTTTTGACGACAAAAATCCACACCTGGGCCGTTAGAGGGCAAAAAATGCGCACCCAAAGCAGGAAAAAGAGAAATTTTCCTCGTATTATTTTTGCGCATTTCCACAGACTGACGGTAAAAGGGAGGGATGACAGGATGAAACGAACCTTGTCTTTGTTGTTGGCGGCGGTGTTTTTGTGGGCGGTCTGCCCTGCTGCGCAAGCGGAGGACGCAGAAACCACTGAACTGGTGGAGGTCTCCGCCAGGGCGTCGCTGCTGATGGAGCGAGAGACCGGCACCGTTCTCTACGCCTGCAACGAGCATGAGCAGCTGGAGCCTGCGTCGGTGACGAAGATCATGACCATGCTGCTGGTGACGGAAGCCCTGGAGAGCGGAACGATACAGGAAGAAGAACTGGTGACCACCTCGGAGTACGCCGCCGGAATGGGCGGCAGCCAGGTCTACCTGGAGGAGGGGGAGCAGATGACCGTCCGGGAGCTGTTGAAGGCGGTGGCGGTGGCCTCCGGCAACGACGCGGCGGTGGCCCTGGCGGAGCATCTGGCGGGTTCAGAGAGCGCCTTCGTGGAGCGGATGAACCAGCGCTCGGCGGAGCTGGGCATGGAGGACACTCACTTCTGCAACTGCAACGGCCTGCCCGCAGAGGGCCACCTGACCTCCGCCTACGACATTGCCCTGATGAGCCGGGAACTGCTCAGCCACGATCTCATTCGGGACTATGTGGGTATCTGGATGGACTCCATCCGGGAGGGGGCCTTTGAACTGGCCAACACCAACAAGCTGATTTACTACTACGAGGGGGCCACCGGTCTGAAAACCGGCTCCACCGACAGCGCGGGCTACTGCATCTCCGCCTCCGCCCAGCGGGACGGCATGGAGTTGATCGCCGTGGTGTTGGGCAGCGAGACCTCCGCCCTGCGCTTCACCAGCGCGAAAGCCCTGCTGAACTACGGCTTTGGGGGCTACACCCTGGTGGACGCGACGCCGGAGGGAGCGCTGCCCAAGGTGCCCGTCTCTTTGGGGGAACAGGAAACTGTCTCTACCCGGCTGAACGGAAGCTGTAAAATTCTCGTGGCAAAAGGCGATGGGGACAAAGTGGCCGTGCAGCTGGAGACGGTGGAGCGCGTGACCGCGCCCCTTTCCGCCGGGGACAGGTTGGGCGCTCTGACTGTCACCGTGGACGGGGAGACCCAGCAGACGGTGGACCTGGTGGCCGGAGAGGACGTGGCCCGGCTGACCTACGGCGGCATCTTTGCCCGGCTGTGGGAGAAAATGGCCATGCAGGAGGGCTAGAGCGGCTGCGCCGCGCCGGAATTTTCCGGCGCGGCAATACATCTGTAGTACATATTTACAATTCCTTCAAAATTTGTTCTTGATTTGTCTATCATCTCGCCGCCGCCTTCTGTTATTCTATACTCGCAGGGAGCAAACAGGGCAAAGCTCCCCCGCTTGACATAGATTCTCTCTTATCAGCTCCTTTTCTTTCATCCACCTCCTTTCTTTTCTTTCTTTTCTCTTTTCAAAGGCCGCCGCTGGAAACGCTTCCTGCGGCGGTTTTTGGCTTTCTTCCAAAACTGAAGAAATACCTGTCCCTTTTGCGTTTTTTGCCTCTTTTTTGAGAATTGCCCTTTTTTTGTGCTGCTGATTGTGCTATACTGTGTTGCGCAAAGTGCAAGTTGCGTTCCCGGCGGCGCTGCCGCCGTCTGTGAGTAAGAAGGTATTTGATTATGAACTATCCCGACCGCGTTTTGCTCAAGTCCCGCGCCAAAAAGCAGGTGTTGGACCGGTCCCTTGGCGTGCTGATGGTCAGCATCGCCTATCTGGTGCTGACGGAGTGGATCTCCTCGGTGGTCAACCTGATTTGGACCAGTCCCCTGACTGCCATCAGCGACCGTCTCAGCGACAGCATGAACGCCCTGCTGGAGCAGGTCGCCGTCCAGGGAACCGTCTCCGACGCGAACATGACGGCGCTGTACACCTCCGTCTTTTCCTATGCCCGGCAGCTGCTGGCCCAACCCCGGCAGCAGATCCTGCTGTTCCTGTTCCTACTGCTCTATCTCTACACTGTGGTGATGGGATACGGATTCAGCTTTTACGCCATGCACACCGCCCGGGGCGAACGGCTGGGGGTCGGTTCCCTCTTTGACTCCCTGTGGATGGCGGGGAAGGTCATTGTGCTGAGCCTGCTGCTCACCGTGCTGGTGGGTGTGGGCATGGGGCTGTTCATCATCCCCGGTATTTTCATTTACTACAGCACCCTGCTGGTGCCCTATGTGCTGCTGGACCACCCGGAGATGTCCATCTTCAAGGCGATATCCGCCGGGTGGCGGATGTCCAAAGGCCACCGGGTCCAGCTGTTCACCCTGGAGTTCTCCTTCATCGGGTGGGACCTTCTGGGCCTGCTGGCCACCAACGTGGGCTACAACGTGGGCTGGGTGTTCTTCGGCAGCGATGTGCTGGGGACGATTTTGAGCCTGATTTGCTACACGGTGGTCTATGCCTTTGTGCTGCCCTACCGGGAGCTGGCGCTGGTGCATTTTTACGACACCATTCGCCCTCAGGACCTGCGGGTGGAGGAGACGCCGGTGCGGATGGACGGCTGAACCAAACGAAACGAAAAAGGGCTGCACCGAACCAACGATTCGATGCAGCCTTTGCTTTTGCTTTTATGCGGGTAAATCAGTCCGCCACGTAGGGCAGCAGGGCGATCTGACGGGCGCGCTTGATGGCGACGGTCAGCTGGCGCTGGTGCATGGCACAGGTGCCGGTGGTGCGCCGGGGCAGGATCTTGCCCCGCTCGGAGACGTAGCGGCGCAGCTTGGCGGGGTCCTTATAGTCGATCTGCTGGACCTTGTCCACGCAGAAGGCACAGACCTTGCGGCGCTTGCGGCTGCGGTTGCCTCTGTCGTAAGCCATATCGAAAACCTCCTCAGGATAGGAATAGGGCCTTAAAATCAAGCCCGTTTAGAACGGCAGTTCGCCGTCGTCGTCGTTCAGTTCCGCGAACTCGTTGGCCACGGGCGCCGCATTGCTGGGCGCATAGGCGGAAGGGGCGGAATAGCTGGTCTGGGCCGGCTGCTGCGGAGCAGCGTACCCACCGGCGTTGTAGTTGTTGTTCTGCTGGCCATAGCCGCCGCCGGTCTCCTGCCGGGAACCGGCGAAGTTGACGCTCTCCGCCACGACCTCAGTGGAATAGCGCCGATTGCCCGCGTTGTCGTTGTACTCCCGCACCTGGAGACGGCCATCCACCAAAATCATGCTGCCCTTGGTGAAATACCGGCTGATGAACTCAGCGGTCTGCCGCCAGGCGACGATGTTGATGAAGTCCGCGTTTTGGGCGTTGGAATCCTTGCTCCGGTAATCCCGGTTGCAGGCGATGCGGAAAGAAGCCACCGCCGTGCCGCTCTGGGTATGGCGCAGCTCGGGGTCCGCCACCAGGCGGCCCTGCAAAATCACTCGATTTAACATGATGCTTGCTCCCTTACTCCGCCTGCTCGACCACGATGGAACGGATCACGCCGTCGGTGATGTTGTAGTTCCGGGTCAGCTCCGCGGGGAAATCAGGGGCGGACGTGAAGGTTATCAGAGTGTAGTAGCCCTCGACCTTGTGGTTGATGGGATAGGCCAGCCGACGCTTGCCCCACTCAACCACTTCGCCCAGGGTACCGTTCTGCTCCACCAGACCCTTGAACTTCTCCACCAGGGCGGCGATGCCGTCATCCCCCAGGGAAGTATCCGCGATGAAAATCGTCTCGTAATTACCAGTAACCTTAGCCATGTGATTTACACCTCCTTATGGACATATGGCCTCTGCCTCTTGCAAAGGCAAGGATTCTGCTGCATGGTTCTCGAATTGCAGCTTTCCCATTATATCTTTCTCTTTTGATTTTGTCAACAAATTTTTGGTTTTTTTGTGTGAAAAAATCCCCTCCCGGTGTTGGGAGGGGATGCAGGTATCACAGATTACGCTTTGGGGTCCTCGTCCACCACGCTCTTCAGCCCGGCGGCCAGTCCGGCCAGCCCCTGGATCTCGGAGGGGATGATGATTTTGGTGGCCTTGCCGTTGGCGGCGGCCTGGAAGGCCTCCAGCGACTTGAGCTTGACCACCTGTTCGTTGGGGGCGGCTTCGTTCAGCAGACGCAGGGCCTCGGCCTGGGCGGTCTGCACCTTGATAATGGCCTCGGCCTGGGCCTGGGCCTCCAGCAGACGGGCCTCCTTGGCGGCCTCCGCCCGGAGGACCTGGGCGCGCTTTTCGCCCTCGGCCTCGCGGATCTGGCTTTCCTTCTGGCCGTCGGCCCGAAGGATGGCCTCCCGGCGCTCCCGCTCCGCCTTCATCTGGCGCTCCATGGCATCCCGAATGCCCTGGGGCGGGGTGATGTTCTTGATCTCCACCCGGTTGACCTTGATGCCCCAGGGGTCGGTGGCCTCGTCCAGGATGGCCCGCATTTGGGTGTTGATGAGGTCGCGGCTGGTCAGGGACTGGTCCAGCTCCAGGTCGCCGATGATGTTCCGCAGGGTGGTGGCGGACAGGTTCTCAATGGCCCGCATGGGGTTCTGCACGCCGTAGGTGTAGAGCTCGGTGGACGACATATCATTAAAAAAAAAAAAGTCCACCTCGATGGTGACGTTGTCCTTGGTGATGACGGGCTGGGGGTCGAAATCGGCCACCTGCTCCTTCAGGGAGATGGGGTGGCTGACCCGCTCCAGGAAGGGGATCTTGACGTGGATGCCCACGCCCCAGACGGCGTAGAACGCGCCCAGCCGTTCCACCACCCGGGCCTCGGCCTGGCGGACGATGACCAGGTTCCGGGCCACCAGAATGGCCAGCAGGATCAGGATAATGATAAGGAAAAAGAAGAGCATGGTAAAACTCCTTTCTGATGTGGGAAAAGGGTTATTGGGAATCAGAAGGCGCGGCTTCTGTCTCCGGGCGGACGATGACCCGCACGCCCTCGATGCGGAGGATGGTGACGTGGACGCCTGGGGAGATGGGTTCGCCGCCCTCAGACCGGGCGGACCAAATCTGACCGGACACCTTGACCTGCCCCCTGGCGGTGAGGTTGTCGATGGCCTCGGTGACGATGCCGGTTTTCCCTAAAATGCGGTCGGCGTTGGTGGGGGTAAAGCCCTTCTTCTGGAACAGATGGGTGGCCAGGGGACGCATCAGCAGCAGCGTCACCAGCGATACCACCGCGAACACGAACAGCTGCACCCACAGGTTGTCGATGACCAGCGAGACCAGCATGGCCGCCAGCGCGCCCAGAGCGAACCACACCGAGCTGAGACTGACGGTGACGCCCTCCAGCACGGCGAAGAACACCAGCAAAATCAGCCAGACCATCGGGGCGGAGAGAGAAAAGAGCTGTGGCATGAAGGGAACCCTCCTTTCGTGGGGATAAAATCACTGGAAGGCGGATTCCTCCCTGTATGGAATAGGATAACACAAGTCGCAGATAAAGTCCAGAAAATAAGATTGCAATTCGGTTAAAATTTGGGTATACTGTTGCTAAAATTGAGGATGAGACCGCGTGTACCTGCACAGAGGCGGGAACAAGGAGAAATAGACATGAATCACATCAAACTGGAGGTCCCCTGTCTGCTGGGGCTGGAAAAACTGGTGGCCGACGAGATGAAGCGGCTGGGGCTGGCGGAAGTCCGGGCGGAAAACGGCCGGGTCACCTGTAAGGGGACGCTGGCGGACATCCCCCGGCTGAACATCAACCTGCGCTGCGGGGCCAGGGTGCTGGCGGTGCTGGCGGAGTTCCCGGCCACCTCCTTCGAGGAGCTGTTTCAGGGAGTGAAGGCCGTCCCCTGGCAGGACTGGATCCCCAAAAACGGGGAGTTCCCCGTGAAGGGGTACTCCATCAACTCCCAGCTCCACTCAGTTCCCGCCTGCCAGTCCATCGTGAAGAAGGCGGCCTCCGCCAAACTGGGGGAGGTCTACGGGACGGAGTGGCTGCCGGAGGACGGCCCACGGTACCAGATTCGGTTCTCCATCATGAAGGACCAGGTGCATCTCTGCCTGGACACCAGCGGCGAGGGCCTTTACAAGCGGGGCTACCGGGCGGTGAACAACGGCGCGCCTCTGCGGGAGACCCTGGCAGCGGCGATGGTGCTGCTCACCGGTTACCGGGGGCTTGACCCCTTCTGCGACCCCTTCTGCGGGTCGGGGACCATCCCCATCGAGGCGGCGCTCATCGCCAAAAATCGCGCCCCGGGGCTAAACCGCACCTTTGCCGCCCAGAAGTGGGCCGCGCTGCCCCAGCAGAGCTGGCTGGACGCGGCGGATGAGGCCATCAGCAAAGAATACGACCGGGTCTACGACATCTGGGGCGGGGACATCGACCCCCGCAGCGTGGAGATCGCCCAGGCCAACGCCGTCAAGGCCGACGTGGAGGACACCGTCCGCTTCGAGGTCTACGACGCCCGGCGGTTTTACAGCACCGCCCCCTATGGCCGTCTGGTCACCAACCCGCCCTATGGCGAGCGGCTGATGGAAAAGGACGAGGTCACGGAGCTGTACCGGGCCTTTGGCCATACGGTTCGGCTGCTGCCGGAGGGGTGGCGGACGGCCATCCTCTCCAGCCACACGGAGTTTGAGGACGCCTTCGGCCAGCGGGCCAAAAAGAAGCGGAAGCTCTATAATGGTATGATCAAATGCGACCTGTTTATGTATGGGAAAGTTTGACGGGTCAAAAAAATGCAATAAACCCGGCGGAGCCAGTCAAAGGCTCCGCCGGGTTTTGTATATCCTTTATGTTGCTCAGTTGGGGGCTACGCGGACGATGATGGTCAGCGTCTCGCTGCCGCTGGTGCAGGTGACGGTGGTGTTGCCCTTGCTCACGCCCACGATGTAGCCGCTGGAGCTGACCGTGGCGATAGACGGGTCGGCGCTGGACCAGGTGTAGGTGCCGTTGCCGCCGGTGGGGTTGCAGGTGTAGCCGTCTCCAACGTTGGTCAGAGTGATGTCCGTGTATTCCACGACGATGCTGCCGGTGGTTTCTGCTTCCTCGGTTTCAGCAGTCTCAGCGGTTTCTTCCTGCTCTGTCTGCTCCGCTTCTTCTTCTTCAGCGGGGGCGTTGCAGCGCACCACGCACTGGGCGGTCAGCCCACCGGCGGACACGGTGACGGTACACTGTCCCTCTCCCACATAAGTGACCAGGCCGTTCTGGGCCACCGCAGCCACGCTCTCGTCGTCGCTGGACCAGGTGTAGGTGCCCTCCCATGTCTCCGGGGAGACGGTGGCGGTCAGGTCGTAGGTTTCGCCCTCGGACAGGGTCAGGTCGTAGAAGTCCAGGGTCAGGGTCTCCGCCTCCATGGTTTCGACCGCTTCCTCCGGCTCCGGCTGGGCAGAAACGCTGCTGGCGGCGCTGTGGTCGGCATCGCCCTGGGCGCTGGAATCCGCCGGGTCCACTTCCTCCACCTGGGCGGAGGTGGCGCTGCTGTCCGGTACAGCCTGGGACAGGGCCTGGACGCACAGCCAGACCGCCGCCGCCAGGGCGATGAGCAGCAATACGATGATGATCAACAGGGATGCCCGGGAGAGCGTGCTCCCCGCCGGGCCGAAGCCGCCGCCGTACTGGTCCACGGTGACGCGGTCGTTGTCCCCCTCCATGGTGTTGTTGGCGGTCTCTTCGCCGCAGTGGGGACAGTTGGGCAAGGACGGGTCGTAGTACCCGTCGCAGTTTTTGCAGTGCAGCAGATCGTTGGGTTCGTTATCCCGGTGTTTCATGGCAGGAGACCCTTTCCTTCAGTAAAAATCCTTGTATCTATCATACCTTTTTTGGAAGGGAGCGTCAACCGAAAACCGCGAAAAAACCGGGTGAAGGGGGAGAAAAGGCGCTGCGGGGCGAGGATTACTCCGTCAGCTCTGCCAGCGCCCGGCGCACGTCCCCACTGAAATAGAGGGTGCCCAGGGCGCAGACGGGCCGGTCCCCGGCCAGTTTCAGGGCCAGGGCCACGCCTTCCTCTACGCTGGGGGCGGCCACGGCCTGCACGCCGACCTCCGCCAGCATCTGGGCCAGGTCTCCGGCGGCGACAGCCCGGGGATTGTCCGCCGTGACGGTGACAAATCGCTCCGCCAGGGGAGCCAGCAGCTGGATCATCTCCGCCACGTCCTTGTCGGCCATCACCGCAAAGAGGAAGGTGAAGCGCTGTTCCGGGAAGTTCATCCGCAGGCTCTCCACCGTGGCCTGCATCCCGTGGGCGTTATGGCTGCCGTCCAGCAGAAAGACGGGCTGCTTCCGCAGCACCTCGAACCGGCCCGGCCACTGCACCTTTTCCAGCCCCTCCCGGATGGACTGGTCGGGGATGTCCCAGCCCCGCTCCCGCAGGGCCAGCAGGGCGGTGATGGCGGTGGCGGCGTTTCTGGGCTGGTAGGAGCCGATGAGGGGCAGCCGCAGCTTTTTCAGCGGGCCGAAGTCGAAGGTGATGCCGTCCAGGTCGTAGTCCCGCAGGGTCAGCAGGCTGAAGTTCACCTGCCGCAGGCTGGCCCCCCGCTCCCGCACCGCCCGGGCGATGACGGCGTCAGCCTCCGGCTGACCGCCATAGGAGACCACCACGCCGCCGGGCTTGATGATGCCCGCCTTGGCGGTGGCGATGTCCGTCAGGGTCGGCCCCAGCTCCCGCATATGGCCCAGGCCGATGGCGGTGATGACGGCGCACTCCGGCACGCCGATGACGTTGGTGGAGTCCAGCGCGCCGCCCATCCCCACCTCCAGCACCACGATGTCGCACCGCTGGCGCAGGAAGTGGTAGAAGGCGATGGCGGTGATCAGCTCGAACTCCGAGGGGGAGTCGGCCATGGCGTCCGCCTTGGGCCGGATGGCGTTCACCGCCTGCTCCAGGGCCATGTCGCTGATGGGCACGCCGTTGACCTGGATGCGCTCGTTGAAGCGGTTGATGTAGGGCGAGGTGTAAAGCCCCACCCGGTAGCCGCTGGCGCGGAGGCAGCTGGCGATGCAGGCGGCGGTGCTGCCCTTGCCGTTGGTGCCGGCAATGTGGACGAATTTCAGCTTCCGCTCCGGGTTGCCCAGGGCGGAGAGCAGGGCGCGGGTCCGGCTCAGGCCGGGCTTGCGGGTTTGCCATTTGACGGAGTGGATGTAATCCAGGGCGGCTTGGTAACTCATAGCAAGACCTTCTTTGTATTCTGTAAAAAATCACTAAATTGGTTGGCTCTTTTATTATCCCAATTTCTCCGAATTTTGTCAATTAGTTTGAAGAAAATTTTTGTCGAAAAAATTGATAAAATTTTCACAAAGAATCGCCATTTGTTTGACACCACCGGGTTTTATGTGCCATTTCACGAGATTTTGTCGCTGCCCTTGCTTTTGGGGGAGGGCTGTGCTATAATCCAACCAAACGAAATGAATGTGAGCTCAGGTCATGGAAGTTGGGTGAAAGTCCCACGCAAGGCCGTTGCTGTAATTCGCCGAAACACTCCGGCACAGATGTCACTGGGGACCTCCCTGGGAAGACGCCGGAGCCGCTCACCGGGCTGAGGCGATAAGCCAGAATACTTGCCTGCGCTCTGCCGCCTGGCGGCAATATGTCCATCTCTGCGGACTTCCGGAGCTGGGGATAGAAGGAAATGACGTACCGACACCCGATTTTCACCGGGCGACAGCGGTTTTGTTTGGTGCGCTCTTTTTCCTGTTCCTCAGTATGTAAGCCGTCCGCGAAGTAGTTCGTGGACGGTTGTTTTTTAACAATCAGGAGGTTCCCTTATGAAAACCATGCAAAAACTGCTTCTCGTCCTGCTGTCCTGCCTGTTGCTGGCCGTCCCGGCCCTGGCGGCGGAGACCCCCGCCGACGGCACCTACACCGTGGAGCTGACCATGTCCGGCGGCACCGGCAAAGCCTCCATTGACTCCCCGGTGGAGATCGTGGTGGAAGACGGGGCCATCACCGCCACGGTGGTCTGGTCCAGCTCCAACTACGACCGGATGACGG
>JAJQAS010000033.1 GCA_021203685.1 Clostridiales bacterium
CGCCACCGCCTAAAGGCGGCGGCCCTCCTCCCCTTTCAGGGGAGGCAAGAGGGGAAGTCAGTTGCGAAAAGACTGTTTTTCATAAAAAACATACGCGATACTGAACAAAAGTGCCAACCGAACAGCAAGCGGGATTCTCCCTCGCCGCAAGGCGACTGTAAAGGGCCGATTTTCGCAGAATTGCACATTGCACATTGCTAATTGCAAATTCAACCGGACGTTCCCCAAGGCAAAGATACCGCGAGATACAACAGAGTAAGAGGGAACATCAAACGATGAAAAAAGGGGGGCCGCATATGGACACCATCGCCGCCATCGCCACGGCTCCGGGCCGGGGAGCCATCGGTATCCTGCGCATTTCCGGCTCAGAAGCGGTGGACGTGCTGGGCCGGGTGTTCACCCCCAGGGGCAAAACGCCCCTCCGGGACCGCCAGCCGGGAACGCTGATCTACGGCGACCTGCGGGACGGTTCGGGGGCGCTGATCGACCGGTGCCTGGCCACCTTTTCCATCGCTCCCCACAGCTACACCGGGGAGGACACCGCCGAGCTGCAATGCCACGGCTCCGCCGCCGCCCTGCGGGCGGGGCTGGAGGCCCTGTTTCAGGCCGGGGCGCGGCAGGCCGGGCCAGGAGAGTTCACCCGGCGGGCCTTCCTCAACGGCAAGCTGGATCTGGTGCAGGCCGAGGCGGTCATTGACCTCATTGACGCAGAGACCGACCAGGCGGCAAAAAACGCCGCCGGACAGCTCACCGGGGCCATGAGCCAGCGCATCAATGAGATTTACGACCAGTTGGTGGACCTGATGGCCCACTTCCATGCGGTGCTGGACTACCCGGACGAGGACATCGACCCCTTCGAGAGCCGGGAAATCTCCCAATACGCCGCCACAGCCGCCGGAGACCTGGCGGCGCTGGAAGCCACCTACCGCCGGGGGCGGCAGCTCACCGAGGGGGTGGCCACCGCCATCGTGGGCGCGCCCAACGCGGGGAAAAGCTCCCTGCTCAACGCACTGCTGGGCTACGAGCGGGCCATCGTCACCGACATCCCCGGCACCACCCGGGACACCGTGGAGGAAAAGGCCCAGTTGGGCGGCGTTCTCCTGCGGCTCATCGACACGGCTGGCCTCCGTGACACCGCCGACGCGGTGGAGCGGCTGGGCGTGGCCCGGAGCCGCGCCGCTTTGGAGCGGGCGGAGCTGGCGCTGGTGGTGATGGACGGCAGCAGACCATTGAGCGAGCAGGACAAATCAGCTCTCACCGCCGCGGGCGCTGCCGAGCGGGTGCTGGTGCTGGTGAACAAGGCCGACCTGCCCCAACAAATCGACCTGTCGGAATTGAGCGGCTACGAGTGCCTCTCCGTCAGCGCAAAGACCCAGGCCGGTCTGCCGGAGCTGGAGCGGCGGGTGGGCCAGCTGTTCGCCCAGAACGGCGCGCCCAACGGCCAGCTGCTGACCAACGCCCGCCAGGCCGAGGCGGTGGGCCGGGCCGCCCGGCGGCTCCAAGGGGTGCAAAATGCCCTGGACACGGGGATGCCCCTGGACGCCGTTCTGGCCGACGTGGAGGACGCATTGGACGCCCTGGGGCAGGTGACGGGCCGCCAGGTGGCAGAGGACATCACCGACCGCATTTTCTCCCGGTTCTGCGTGGGGAAATAACCGCGGGGGACGGTACATAGGATAGGAAGACGGATACCCTTGCATCAACCCGCTGATGAGCTGTTAGCCGTTAGCTGTTAGTCAGGTACTTCCAGTCTAAAGCTAACAGCTAATAGCTAAAAGCTAAGAGCTAAAATGCTCATAAGGCTGAGTAAAAAGAGTAACCAGTTAAATAAAAACAACCCACAATCGTTTGCATGGCAGAAGAGCCAACGGAGGATCGAGCATATGTTAAAAACGACCTTTTGCCCGGTGTGCGGCAAGCCCTACGACGTGAGCCTGGGGGAGTGCCCTGTCTGCGCCCGCCAGCGGATGGCGGAGCAGGCGGAGAAAGCCGCCGCCGAAAGCGACACCCCCAAGCGGAAGAAGATCTTCGGCGGGAAAAAGAAGGCGAAGCCTGTCGCGCCGGACATGGAGGAAACCATCGTCCTGCCCAGGATGGACGATACGACCCAGCCGGAGGAAACGACCCCAGCGGCGGAGGAACCCACCGTCCGGGAGACGGAGACTGCCCCGGCTGTCGAAGAACCCACCGTCCAGGCAGAAGAACCCATTGTCCAGCCGGAGGAACCGGCGGAGGAAAAGACCGCAGTGGCGGCGGCAGCCACCGCTCCTGTGAGCGAGGAAGCACCGGAAAGCCCTGCCCCGGCGGCAGAGCCTGCCGCTCCTGCGGAAAAAGCCGCCCAGCCGAAGAAAAAGCCGGTAAATGTCAAGCTGATCGTCGCCTTGGCGGCGGCGGTCATCGTGGTGCTGGCGGTGGCCTTTGCCGTGGGCGGCGCAGGCAGCGGCGGCAGCACCACGGGTCAGGGGAACACCACCACCACCCAGACAGGGGACGCGGACACCGAGACCACCGGGGACGCGGATGCCGACACCGCAGCCGATGACACTGCCACCGGCGATACCACCACCGGCGACAGCGCCAACAACAATGCCACCGGGGATACGACCACGAACAACGATTCCAACGAAACCACCACCGGGGATGACACCACCGCCAACGGCGATACCGCCGGGGATACGACCACCGAGGGCGACACGACGGGCGGGGACGCCACCGGCGACACCACCACCGGGGACACCGACAGCGAAACCACGGCTGGCGACGACGCCACCACTGGCGGGGACACGACCACCGGCGGCGACACTGCCGGGGACACTACCACGGGTGGGGACACCACCGGCGGGGACGATACGACCACCGGCGGCGACAGCGACGCCACAGGCGGCGACACCGACAGCAAAAACACTTCGGCCGAGGAGGACACCTCCCAGGCCGAGGCCGCCGCGCTTTGATTGGACAGGCAGTTGAGGAGAGAGACATGGAAAACGAAATTTTCCTCCTGAAAATGGGAGAGATCGTGCTGAAAGGGCTGAATCGCCGCCGGTTCGAGGACCGGCTGATGGCAAATGTCACCCGCCGTCTGCACCCCTACGGCAGGTTCCGGGTCTACGCCCGGCAGTCCACGGTTTACGTGGAGCCGATGAACGGGGAATGTGACCTGGACAGGGCCTGGGAGGCGCTGAAAAAGGTATTCGGCATCGTGGCTATGAGCCGGGCCAGAGGCTGCGCCAAGGAGCCGGACGCCTTCGTGGAGGCGGCGCAAGCCTACCTGAACGACCAGCTGCTGGCGGCCAGGTCCTTCAAGGTGGAGTCCAAGCGGGCGGACAAGTCCTTCCCCATGACCTCCATCCAGCTGAGCCAGTACGTGGGCAGCCGTCTCCACCAGCTCTACCCCCACCTGACGGTGGATGTCCACAATCCCGAGCTGACGGTTCGGCTGGAGGTGCGGGACTTCTCCGGCTACGTCCACGCCGCGCCGGAACCCGGTCCCGGCGGTCTGCCTGTGGGCGTGGGGGGCAAGGCGGTGGCCCTGCTCTCCGGCGGCATCGACTCCCCCGTGGCCTGTTACATGATGGCCAAGCGGGGGGTGGCCTTGGAGATGGTCCACTTCTTCTCCTACCCTTACACCTCCAACGAGGCCAAAGACAAGGTGCTGGAGCTGGCCACGCTGCTGGCCCCCTACTGCGGGCGGGTGACGGTGCATATCGTCCCCTTCACCCACATCCAGGAGGAGCTGCGCCGGAGCTGCCCGGAGCCATACTTCACCCTTGCCATGCGCCGGTTCATGATGCGCATTGCCGAGATGGTGGCCAATGACGTGGGGGCGCAGGCCCTTGTCACCGGCGAGAGCCTGGGCCAGGTAGCCAGCCAGACCATGGGGGCCATTGCCTGTACGGAGGCGGCGGTGCAAATGCCCGTGTTCCGCCCGGTGGTGGGCATGGACAAGGAGGAAATCATCTCTATCGCCCGGAAAATCGGCACCTTCGAGACCTCCATCCTCCCCTACGAGGACTGCTGCACCGTGTTCACCCCTCGGCACCCCAGGACCAACCCCAAGCCCGAGGAGCTGGACGAAATTGAGCAGGGCTACGACTTCGCCGGGCTGTGCCAGGCGGCCTTTGACGGCATCGAGCAGGTCCGTATCCGGGCGAGGAGCTGACCGTGGACCGGCGGGAAGAGGTGCTGCGCACCTTAAAAGCGCACCAGATGACCGTCTCCACTGCGGAGAGCTGCACCGGCGGCATGATCGCCGCAGCCCTCACCGACCTGGGCGGGTCCTCCGCCGTGTTCGTGGGGGGCGTGGTGTCCTACTGGACCGAGCTGAAGCACAAAATTTTAGGCGTCTCTCAGGAGACGCTGGACGCTTACGGCGCGGTGTCCCCCCAGACCGCCCGGGAGATGGCGGAAGGCGTCCGCGCCCTGACCGGCAGCGACCTGGCCCTCTCCGTCACCGGCGTGGCCGGGCCGGACCGGGACGAGCGGGACAACCCGGTGGGGCTGGTGTACCTGGCCCTGACCGACGGCGAAACCACCACCGTTCGGCAGCCCGCCAATCTGGGCGGCACCCGGGAGGAAATCCGCCGGGGGGCGGTGGAGGCCGCGCTGGAGATGTTGTTGGAGTATTTTGAGATAGCGTAAGAGAAAATGAATTTTATGGTGAATCCTCTTTAATTGGCCTTTATATGTGGATAGAGTAAAGGGAAACGCCTGCTGTGGATTGCTGAACGCAGAACAAATACCAACGCAAACCCCTCCGCCACCGCCTAAAGGCGGCGGCCCTCCTCCCCTTTCAGGGGAGGCAAGAGGGGTGGTCAGTACCCAAAAAGGTGTTCTCCGTGAAAAACTTGTACTATGCTGGACAAAAATGCTGACCAGGCAGCAAGCACTATCCCCCTCGCCTCCCCTGAAAGGGGAGGGGGACCATGCGAAGCATGGTGGAGGGGTTTCTCGCTGCAATTATTTACAAGGTTGATTCAAAGGGGATACCGATAAAGAATCATTCCAACCGAATGTTCCCACCCAGAGAAAAGACCCAAACGATGCAAGGAGTTCGATGAAATGAAGCTGTATAATTCCCTGACCCGCCGGAAGGAGATCTTCACCCCCCGGTTTGAAAACAAGGTGAGCATGTACACCTGCGGCCCCACCGTCTACCACTTTGCCCACATCGGCAACCTGCGCAGCTACATCATGGAGGATGTGCTGGAGAAGGCCCTGCGGTACGAGGGCTACGACGTGAAGCGGGTGATGAACATCACCGACGTGGGCCACCTGGCCAGCGACGCCGACACCGGCGAGGACAAAATGCTCAAGGGCGCCCGCCGGGAGCACAAGACCGTGATGGAGATCGCCCAGTTCTACACCGATGCCTTCTTTGACGACTGCGCCAAACTGAACATCAAGACCCCAGACGTGGTGGAACCGGCCACCAACTGCATCGACGACTATATCGACATGATCACCATCCTGCTGGACAAGGGGTATGCCTACGCCGCCGGAGGCAATATCTATTTTGACACCTCCAAGCTGGAGAAATATTATGTCTTTAACGACCACGAGGAGGAAGACCTGGCCGTGGGCGTCCGGGAGGACGTGGAGGAGGACACCAACAAGCGCCACAAGGCGGACTTCGTCCTGTGGTTCACCAAGTCCAAGTTTGAGGATCAGGCGTTGAAGTGGGACTCCCCCTGGGGCGTGGGCTACCCCGGCTGGCACATCGAGTGCTCCTGCATCAGCAAAAAGCACCTGGGCGAGTATCTGGACCTCCACTGTGGCGGCATTGACAACATGTTCCCCCACCACACCAACGAGATCGCCCAGAGCGAATCCTATCTGGGCCACGAGTGGTGCCGATACTGGTTCCATGTCCACCACCTGAACACCTCCAGCGGCAAGATGAGCAAGTCCAAGGGCGAGTTTTTGACCGTCTCCCTGCTGGAGCAGAAGGGGTATGACCCGCTGGTCTACCGGCTGTTCTGCCTCCAGTCCCACTACCGGAAGGGACTGGTGTTCACCTGGGAGAACCTGGACAACGCCGCCGTCACCTACAACAAGCTGCTGGGCCGCATCGCTGCGCTGGACCCGGACACCGGCGCAGAGCCGGACAGGGAGGCCGCCAAGCCCTACCAGGCCAAGTTCCAGAAGGCGCTGGACAACGACCTGAACACCTCTCTCGCCATCACCAGCATCTACGACGTGCTCAAGGGCAAGGGGCTGGACGACGCCACCAAGTGCTACCTGCTGGACGACTTCGACCGGGTGCTGTCCCTGAACCTGCTGGCTGGGGCCGCCAAAGTCCGGGCCGCCGCCAGGACGGAAAACCACGCCGAAACGGCGGATTACACCATCACCGGCCCCGCCGACGCTGCCCCCGAGGAGGCCGAACAGGTGCGCGCTCTGCTGCTGGAGCGGGCTGAAGCCCGGAAGAATAAGAACTGGGCCAGGTCGGACGAAATTCGGGATCAGCTCAAAGAGCAGGGCATCGTCCTGAAGGATTCCAGGCAGGGCGTGCAGTGGTCCCGGGCATAACGGCAAAACGAAAATCCCTGCGTATTTTTGCGCGGGGATTTGTTCAGGAGTTTAATCGTTTTTGACAGAAAAGGTGGCGCAAAACCATACATTTTTTATGGTTCGTCACGTTGACTTTTTCCGCACTATTCCATATAATCATCATAATGCTGTTAGCCGGTCATCCCTTTGCGCCCGTCTCGTGATGGTAAGCTGTCAGTCGTTTGGCGAGCAACGCAAGCGAAGAGCGGGAGAGATTCATTGCGCCGAGCAAAAGGGACGATCAAATGATGTTGCCGCAGCGCCCCAGCGGCGCCGCCGGATTGGAGGATTTTCATGTTAGCCGAAAATGAAGCCAGGCTCCGCGCCCTGTTGGGTGACGACGCTCTGAGCGAGCAGGTCCTCACCGTCATCCGGGAGGACGAGGCCATGCGCCACGCCGACCTGGTCCGCCGCCAGAGCGAGGGCCTGAAAAACGCCCGGGAGCGTGGCGTCCGCCTGGGCCGCCCGCCTGCGAAGCGTCCCCGCAAGTTCCAGTCGGTCTACGCCATGTATCAGGCCGGAGAGATCAGCGCCCGGGCCGCATCCCAGATGCTCCACGTCTCCCCCGGCACCTTCAAGCGCTGGACGCTGGAGGAGAGCGGGCAGAAAGCCAAGTGATTTGTACCAACGCGAAATTCGCCCTCCGGCTGTGATGACTGCTGGAGGGCGTATTTTTTCCCGAAAACGCGGCAAAACACCCCTAAATCCCCCACGCAACCGTCGGTTGACAAACTGCAAGGCCGGGATGGTTGCGCCGCAACCGCCGTTTTTCGTACAATAGAGTCACCAAAACAAGGAGGCAGTTCGATATGAACATTGCAGACAGGATCCAGCAGCTGCGGAAGGCCCGCGGCATTTCCCAGGAGGAGCTGGCGGAGCAGGTGGGGGTGTCCCGCCAGGCGGTGAGCAAGTGGGAGAGCGGACAGAGCTGTCCTGAACTGGACAAGGTGGTGCTGCTCAGCGACTACTTCGGCGTCACCACCGACTACCTGCTCAAGGGCGTCGAGCCGCTGCCGGAGCAGCCCACGCTGGAAAAGCCCAATGCCCTCATTTTCACCGTAGGCGGCACGGCGTTTAACTTCATGGGGTTGGTGACAGCCATTGGCTTTTGGCTGGTCGATGGCACAGAGCTGTCCTTGTCGCTGGGCTTCATCCTCATGGCGGCGGGCTGCGCGATCTTTGCCATGGGACAGGTCATCGGGTCGAACACCCGGAGCGCCGCCCGATGGTTCTGGCTGGTCAACGTGTGGCCGCTGGCGCTGATGCCCATCTCCTGCGTGTTCAACGCGCTGGACGGGACGCTGGGCGGCTTCTGGTGGCAGCTGTCGCCCATCCCGGAGCTGGGGAACTCCTATGTCACCTACGCCCTGTGCTGGCTGTTCTACGGGGCGGCGTGCGCGGTGGCGGACTGCTGGATTTGGAAAAAGCTGCCCAGGGAATAAAAACAGAGCGGCGCGAGGCCGCTCTGTTCACAAAACCGGTTGCATCTTTGCCCAGGAGATGGTAGACTTTTCGTATGGAAGTGGAACAAAAGGCGGTTCACGCTGCCAACCCAAAAAACGGAGGTATCACTATGAACACGAAAAAATTCCTGGCCATTGCCTGGTTCGTCACCGGCGTGGCGGACATTCTGGCGGCCATCTCCTGGCTGCTGGACGGCAAAAAATCCCTGGGCGCACAGTGGCTGTGCATCGGCGTCATGAATCTGGGGCTGGGGTACATCAACCTGGAAAAGTCCCGGCAGGAGCGGGGCGGAGAGGTAACAGCGGAGGACTGATGGCTCAGGTCACCAGCCAATACACCTCCAGCAGCCCGTACAGCACCGGCTGATGGAGCAGATAGACCACCAGCGAGTGCCGCCCCAGCCAGCTCAGGCCGGGTACACCCCGGCCAAGCAGGGGCCGCTCCTTCCAGCGGCCCCACCACAGCCGATGGGCGAAATACCCCGCGCAGAACAGGAAAAACCAGGGCAGCAGGGGGAAGTAGTCGGCGGAGTAGAATCCCGCTGGGGGAAACCCGAAAAAGGCGGTGAGCAGGTTTTGGTAGAGGAATCGGGGCAGCGCCAGCGTCCCCAGTTCGGGGAGACCCACCGTTCCCTGTGCGATGCGGTAGGTCAAGGCGAAGAGCAGGGCGCTGAGAATCAGCCCCGCCGCCGGGGGGAGACGCCGCAGCAGCGGCTCCAGCGCCGTCAACAGCAGCCCTGCCGCACCCAGCAGGGAGAGCACTCCCCACCAAATCAGGGCAGTCGGTTCCACCAGCGCCGTCACCGCCGTCACCAGCAGGCCGCAGGCGAACACCACGACGCCGTGCCGCGCCGGATGGCGGCTCATGCGCCAGCAGAAGCCGGAGAGCAGAATAAAAGTCCAGCAAATGCCCTGCTGCCAGTAGAAGGCCCCGCCTTCGTTGTACCAGCCGGGGGTGAACCCCGCGAGATAAATCAGATCCCAAAGGCCGTGGTAGGCGATCATGTTCACCAGGGCGAAGCCCCGCAGGGTGTCCAGCAGGGCGTAACGGGGGCGGCTGGTCATCTCGGCGGTCATAAAATCGCCCCCTCCAAAGCACTGCCCCGGACGCCGGTGATGCGCACCGTCCGCAGGACGTTGTGCAAATTCTCCCCCGGCGCGTAGACCTCCACGTAGTTGGGGGCGTGGCCCCGCCACAGGCCCTCCGCCTCCTCCTCAAAGAGGACTTCCAGCGTCTCCCCCACCCAAAGGTTCAGATAGGCCCGCTCCATCTCCGCCGCCACGTCTGCGGCCCGGTGGCAGCGGGCCTCTTTCGCGGCGTTGGGCAACTGACCGGGCAGCTTGTCCGCCACGGTGCCGGGCCGCCGGGAGTAGGGGAAGATGTGCATGGCGGAAAATTGCGCCTGCCGCAAAAAGGCCAGCGTTTGGGCAAATTCCTCCTCTGTCTCGCCGGGGAAGCCGCAAATCAAATCGGTGGTGATGGCGGGGCGGTCGAAGTATTGTCGCAGCAGGCGGCAGGACTCCAAAAACCGGGTGGTGTCGTACCGCCGGTGCATCCGCGCCAGCGTCTCGTCGCACCCGGACTGGAGGGACAGGTGGAAGTGGGGACACAGGTTGGGCAGCGCCGCTGCCCGGCGGCAGAAGTCCTCCGTCACCGTCCGGGGTTCCAAACTGCCCAGCCGCACCCGCAGACCGGGGGCGGCGGCACAGACCGCCTCCACCAGGTCGATGAGGGCCTCGCCGGTTTTCAAATCCCTGCCCCAGCTGGAAATCTCAATGCCGGTGAGCACCAGCTCCCGGTACCCCGCCTGGGCCAGCCCTCTGGCCTGCTCCGCCGCCCCCTGGAGGGAGACGGAACGCACCGGCCCCCGAGTGTAGGGGATGATGCAGTAGGTGCAGAAGTTGGCGCAGCCGTCCTCTACCTTGAGCATGGCGCGGGTGCGCCCCGGCAGGCCCCCGGCGGGCAGCGTCTCGAAGGGATCCTTCCGCCGCAGGGCGTCATCCACCGAGAGGGACGGCTCCCGCGTCAGGGCGCAGCGTTCCACCTGGTCCAGGAAGTCCACCCGCCGTCCGGTACCGGAGATGACATCCACCCCCAGGGCCTGCACCTCCTGGGGGCTGGCCTGGGCGTAGCAGCCGCAGACCCCCACCACCGCCTGGGGGTGGTCCCGGCGGGTGCGGCGAATGATGTTGCGGCACTTTTTGTCGCTGACGGCGGTGACGGAGCAGGTATTGACGAGGTACACATCGGCCTCGCCGCCGAAGGGCACCAGGGTGTGGCCCCGCCCGGCCAGCAGGGTCTCCATGGCCTGGGTCTCGTACTGGTTGACCTTGCAGCCGAGGGTATAGATGGCAAAACGCATAAAGGAAACCGGCTTTCTACAGCTTGTTTTTGGCGCACAGGTACGCTATAATGACAGCAAGGCGAACCCTGCTTTTGGGCCGCCCGGCTGTGTGCGCACAGCAGTATTATACCGGATTTCTCACATCTTGTACAGTCTTTTTCCCCGGACATCCTGCGGGAAAAGGGCCGCTTACACTGGAGGTCTGCAACATGAAATTTTATCAGGTCACCTTAAATTCCATCGACAGCGTGAAGAAGTTCGTGGATGTCACCACCATGCTCCGCTGCGACATCGACGTGCTCTCCGGCCGCTACGTGGTGGACGGCAAGAGCATCATGGCCCTCTTTTCCATCGACCTGAACCGGCCCGTGGTCGTCCGCGTCCACGACGACGAGGAGGGTCTGCTGTTCCGGAAGAACGCCGAGGCGTTCCTCACCGTGGAAGAGGTCCAGGAAGACCCGGAGGAAGTCTGACCGGGAACCGCCGGAAGAACAGAGAAAAGGAGAGCGTATTATGCACGCAATCGTTACCGTCATCGGCAAGGACCGGGTGGGCATCATCGTCGACGTGTGTGCCCTGCTGTCCCAGCAGCGGGTCAACGTGCTGGACATCAGCCAGACCGTCATGCAGGAATACTTCACCATGATCATGATAGTGGATGTCACCGACGCGGAGCTGCCCTTCGCCGAGCTGGTGAAGCTGCTGGAGGAGGAGGGCAAGAGCCTGAATCTGACCATCCGCGCCCAGCGGGAGGACATCTTCAACGCCATGCACCGCATCTGACGGGGGTGGACAGATGCTCAGCAGAAACGAAATTTTACAGACCATCGACATGATCGACCAGCAGCACCTGGACATCCGCACCATCACCATGGGTATCTCGCTGCTCAGCTGCTGCGACCCCGACCCCGAGGCCGCCTGCCGGAAAATTTACGACAAAATCTGCCGCACAGCGGAAAACCTGGTGAAGACCGGCGAGCAGATCGAGCGGGAGTTCGGCATTCCCATCGTCAACAAGCGCATTTCCGTCACCCCCATGGCGCTGGTGGCCGCCGCCAGCGAGACCAGCGACTATGTCCCCTTCGCCAAAGCCCTGGACCGGGCCGCCAAGACCTGCGGCGTCAACTTCATCGGCGGCTACTCCGCCCTGGTGCAGAAGGGCATGACCGCCGCCGACCGCAAGCTCATCGCCTCCATCCCGGAGGCCCTGGCGGAGACCGACTTCGTCTGTTCCTCCGTCAACGTGGGGTCTACCCGGGCGGGCATCAACATGGACGCGGTGCGGCTGATGGGTGAGACGGTGAAAAAAACCGCCCTGCGCACCGCTGACCGGGACGGCTTCGGCTGCGCCAAGCTGGTGGTGTTCTGCAACGCCGTGGAGG